>JAKQBV010000494.1 GCA_029573925.1 bacterium | reverse complement strand
AGCGCCGCTTCGAGGCCGAGCACTACATTGTTGTCCATAGAGCCGCCGAACTGGGGGTGCGGGTGGCAGATGACGACGCCCGGAGCGCCCGGCGCGTCAGATATCGATATCACTCCGTGCAGTTTTGCGTCCTCGCGTCCGAAGTATATGTCTTTCATTTTTTAGGTCTCCGTTTCCGGGGATTGGAATCCGGCGCGGATGAAGGCGCGCGGGAGGCGGACGGGGGAAGCAAGGCCGCGCCTCTCTCGGCCCCGCAGGCAAGCTCTCGGTACACTGCCAGCCATCCGGTGGCCTGCGGGCGCTCCGGCGGCTTCGATTCGGCCAGCCGTTTTTTTATGAGCGCCGGGGCAACCCTCAGGTCGAGCCGCCGCGACGGTATGTCGATGTCAATTATGTCGCCGTCCCTGACCGCCGCGATAGGCCCTCCGGCGGCCGCTTCGGGAGCCACATGCCCTATGCACGGCCCGCGCGTCGCCCCGCTGTACCTGCCGTCGGTGACCATCGCCACGCTGTCCCCCAGCCCCATGCCGACGAGTATCGCCGCCGGGATGGACATCTCGCGCATCCCCGGCCCGCCCCTCGGCCCTTCGTATCGTATCACCAGCACGTCGCCGCGCTTCACTTTGCCGGACAGCAATCTGTCGCGGACGTCCTCCTCAGAATCGAAGCAGACCGCCGGGCCGCTGTGCCTGAGCATGGCCGGATGTACCGCGCTCTGCTTGACCACCGCGCCGAGAGGGGCCAGAGAGCCGTACAGCGCGGCTATTCCGCCTTCGGGAGCGAGCGGGTTGTCCGCGCTTCTGATGACCGCGCCGTCCGGGCAGGGAGCCGCGCGCAGTCGTTCGGCCATCGACCTCGCCCCCGCCGCTTTCGCCCCGCCTTCCAGCATGCCCGCTCTCAACAACTCTTTCATCAGCGCTGGAACTCCGCCAGCTTCGTGGAAATCCAGCAGATTGACCGCCGACGCCGGTTTGCATTTTGCCAGCAGAGGAGTGTTCCGGCTGACTTTGTCGAAGTCTGACAGTTCCAGAGGCAGGCCCAGTTCGCCCGCGAGCGCCAGAAGGTGAAGGACGGCGTTGGTCGAGCCGCCCAGCGCCGCCAGAACCCTCATCGCGTTCGACAACGCCGCCGGCCCCGCCACGTCTCTGAACCTCAGCCCTGCCGAGACCGCCCTCATTACGGCCGTCCCGGTCGCCTTCGCCAGCCTCGTGCGATGCGCGGATAGAGCAGGCCCCGCCGCCGCCCCCGGCAGCGACAACCCCATCGCCTCCACGAGGCACGCCATCGTGTTGGCCGTCCCCATCATCGAGCAGGCTCCCGCGCCGTGGCACACGTTGTCTCGTATCTCTTCAAAATGCGCCGCCGAAATCGCCCCCGCTTTCGCGCGCCCGATGGCTTCCTTGATGTCGCACGCCACAAGCGTCTCGCCTCTCACCCGCGCCGGATACATCGTGCCGCCGGTCAGGAAAACCGTCGGCAGGTTCAGCCGCGCCGCCGCCATCAGCATCCCCGGAATAATCTTGTCGCAAGAGGCCATCGCCACGAGCGCGTCGAACCTGTGCGCGCGGCACATCAGCTCCGCGCTCGCCGCTATGATGTCGCGCGACGGCAACACGGAGCGCATGCCCTCGCCCTGAGCGATGCCGTCGCATGGGGCGATAGTGTTGAACTCGACGGGAGTTCCGCCCGCCGCCCAAACGCCCGCCTTCACATGCGCCGCAAGCTCGCGCAAATGCGCGTGGCCCGGATTCGCCTCAGTCCACGAGTTAGCTATCGCCACCACCGGGCGGCTCAACTCCCGCGCGCCGAACCCGGCGCCGCGCATGAGACCTTCCCTGTATGTCGTGTCCGCCGCTTCCGGACTTTTCAGCGAATCCTTTTTCTTCATGTCGGAGACAACGCAGCTTTCGTAGAATTTCGGGCCGATTCAGCCCGCACGTTGAATTTTAACCTGTAACCGCCGCGCGCGACATCCGCCTGCGCGAAAAATTCCGCCCGCCGTTGCGAATCTTCATCTGCAGCTTCTTCTGTCCACATCGATTTCCATGTATAATCAAAAATGAGAATCGACGCAACGGACCAAGGGAAACGGAAAAACATGTTCTGTTCGAAATGCGGAAACACGCTGTCGCCACAGGCAAAGTTCTGCGTCGCGTGCGGAGCCGGAACCGGAGCGGCAAAAACGCCCGCCCGGACGACCCCGCAACCGTCACTAGTTCCCCCTAACATAGCCCTGCCGCCGCCCCACACTATCTCCGCCCTCCCTCCGCCGGGCGTCTACAGAAAACCCAAAGACGACCTAGGTTTCAGGTTTGACAACAGGCGCGTCTCGTTCGGGGACTCGTTCGCCAACTGGTCCGTCACCCCGGTTATGCTTGCCATCCTCGCGGTTATCATCGCCGCCGGATACTTTGCCGCGCGGTTCGTCTCTTCAGGCATACACGGCGTGCCCGTCAGCGGCTCATATTCGAGTCCGAGCCGCGCGTTCAGCCTCGATTTCCCTCCCGGCTGGAACGAGGCCCCCGAAGCCCAGTACCGCACCGGATACATAAACGCGCTCGGCTACTACTTCCTCGAAGGCGGAAAACAGCCGAAGATAGTCATGAAAGTCTTCTACACGTCCGCTGACACCGGAATCCCTAAACACTTCTCCCGAAACACCCTCGAATGGATAGAGCCCGACATAAATGAAATGATGAAAGAAATCAAAGAGGAGGAAGGCGCGCGATACGAAATGCTCCAGCTTTCCACCTATCTGGTCAACGGCAGAGACGCCATCTGGGTAGAAGGCAATGAGATACGCGGAAGCAAGGATACGAAACGCGACTTCACATTCATGACTTTTGAAGGCCACAGGATGTACATCATCGAGTTCGTCATGAGCGAAGAAGACGTTGAAGAAGGCTGGCTCGACGTCCAAGACATCCTCTCCACCATGCGATTTCACACATCGCAATAACCCGCCCGGATGTTGAAATGGCTCCCGCTTTCTGTTGAATCTTCCGTCGCTATATATAAGAATAGAGTGGCGGCGGGATGCCGCGGACTTTGACATCATCCGGAGGCGTGTCATGGCGAAAAGGATTGCGGCAATAGCGGTTGCGGTGTGCGTGGCGCTGGTTTCGACGGGGGCGGCGGTTTCGGCGGATCTGATTTCGCGAGTGAAAGACATCAGAAGCCCGCTTCTGAATTCTCCCGCGCTGGTTTTGCGGGGCGGAGAGTTCAAGTTGGTGGTGGCGGGCGGCAAGCAAGTGGCGCGCGCGGAGTTATCGGCGACGGCGGACGCGGCGGCGAAGGCCCCGCTGTCGCTTGCTGGCTCGGTAGACGAAAACGGCAGGGCGGCGCTCTCTGCGTCCGTCCCGCAGGGCGCCGCAGCGGGGCTGTACGACCTGTCGGTCTTTTTCGCGGACGGCTCTTCCGACTCGCAGCCTCACGCGGTGAAGGTTTTCGACGAGTTCAAAAAGGATTTCCATTTCATTCATTTCACGGACATGCACTTCAACACGGGCGACCCCGAACAGAACGAGGCGCGGGCGAAAATCATCCGCAGCATGTGCGACTCGAAACCGGAGTTCATCGTGTTCAGCGGCGACCTCGGCCTCAGGCCTGCCACGTACGACGCGGACTATCCTTTTGCTTATGAGCAACTCGCCGCCCGCATGACGGAGCCTGTGTTCTTGGTCCCCGGCAACCACGAGATGTATGTTGACAACAATTTCACGCCGAGCATCGACGGCCTCGACTACTGGAACGCGACGTTCGACGTTAAAAACATGTCTTTCGATTACGGCTCTCTGCATGTCGTGGGGATAAACAATTTCGAGTGGGAAGCGAACTTCAGGGACTGGTGGAACATAGACAACGCGTTTTTCGGAACGCAGGGGCTTGCGAGGATAATGCCGGAACAGTGGAAATGGCTGGTGGCGGACCTGAAGGGCGCAAAGGGCCGCGCGTCTGACGCTGTGGCGTTCATGCACGTGCCGCTGGACACGTTCGCGGGTGGCCGCGTGATTGGGCTTAAGGACAGGCAGAAGATTTCCGGCCCGGACAAAGAGAGGTTCGTCGCTCTCATGAACGAGTTCGGCGTCAGCCACGTGTTCGTCGGCCACATGCACTGGAACGAGGAAAAGCAGTACGGAAACATGAAGCAGATAATGACGCTGACGGCCGGCAGCGGCGGCGATAAAAAATGGGGATACCGCAAGGTGTACGTCAAGGACGGGAAAGTGGCGGGCTGGGATGTGATTACGTTCGCTCCGGACGGCGCGAACCTGACGCCTATTGACTGAAGCCGGGCCGAAGCGGGCTAGGGCGAATGCGGGGGGAAGCGCTATGACCGCAGGCAAAAGGATTCCGGCGCTTGCGGCGGCGGTTCTGATGTGCGCCGCGCTGATATCCGGTTGCGGCGGCGGGTCTTCAAAATCATCCGTCGCGATTGACTCTGCTCCCCCAAGCCCGGTGGCAGGCTTCGCCGCGAATGCGGACGACTGTGTAATCTCGCTGACATGGTCCAACCCCGCAGACGTCGATTTCGACCGGGTGGTAGTGCGGCGCGCTGTCAACGGTTTCTCCCGCAACCCGGCGGCTCTTTCGTCGCCTGAAGACGCAGTGATCTACTCCGGCCCCTCTCAGGCGTGGTCAGACTCCGGTCTACGCAACGGCTCTTCATACTACTATACGGCGTTCGCGCTCGACGCGGCGGGAAACCACTCGGCGCCTGCCCGCCAGCACGCCGCTTGCGCGTATAAGCCGTTCGTGCTGGCCGCGCTGCCGGACACTCAATATTATTCTCTGGATTACCCTGCCGTCTTTTCCGGCCAGACGCAGTGGATAGCCGACAACGCCGCCGCTGAAAATATCAAGTTCGTATTCCACGAGGGAGACCTGACGCACAATAACTCGGTGTCCGAATGGGCAAACGCGCAGGCCGCTATGAGGCTGCTCGACGGGGTAGTCCCTTACGCTGTCAGCATCGGCAACCACGACGACGGCCCCGGCCGCGACACTTCGCGGTTTAATTCGCATTTCCCCGTCTCTCACTATGAAACATTCAATCATTTCGGCGGCGTTTTTGAGACCGGAAAACTGGATAACGCATATTACTACTTCAGCGCGGGGGGCGCGGACTGGCTGGCGCTGTCTCTGGAATTCGACCCGCGCGACGAGGCGCTGGCATGGGCGCGAGGCGTCGTCGAGGCGCACCCCAACCGCCGCGTCATCCTCGTCACCCACTCGCTCGTTTCTCCTTCCAGCGAACTCAGTTCCATCGGCCTCAATATCTGGAACAACCTGCTCCGCCTCTATCCGAACATATCTCTCGCATTCAACGGGCACTACACCGCAGGCGAATCCGGACTCGTCTCAATGTCCGGCGACCACGGCAACATCGTCCACATGATGTTCGCAAACTATCAGGACCTGCTCCTCGGCGGTCTGGGCTATATGCGCCTCGTGAAAATAGACCCCTCCGCCGGAACCGCTGAGGTGAAAACCTACTCTAACCTTCTCGGCGAATTTAAAATCGACCCCGGCAACCAGTTCACTCTTTCCAACCTCGACTTGTCCGCCATTGAATAAAGGCGCATAAATTGTGCCTGAAAAAAGCGTTCCGGATTATAAACAGAAGAGAGGCATTCTCTTGAAATCGACACGTTTAAAAGCGCCTCCCAAAGAGAAACTTTTGAAAAAGTTTCTCTTTGGAATCTCTTCAAAACGTTTCACTGGCCGTCTGGAAAAGACGCGAAAACGCGTCTCTTCCAGACGGCCTATGTAAAATCATTTATGAACTAGATTCCTCTGAAAGCCTTTTCCCAATATCTTTTTCCATGACAAGCGCCGAAGGCGGAAGCGAAGCTACGCATTCGGCGCTAGCGTGAAATGTTTTGAAAGGGATTTTAAGGGAAAACTTTTTCAAAAGTTTTCCCTTAAGCCCCAACCGGGCGAAGTGGCGGAGCGGGTTTGATGCAAAAAGGCGGGGGTAGTGGTATTATTGAGCGAGATGAAAGATGGAGTGTGAATACTGTCATGAGAATAAAAAGATATATGGCGGTTGCGATGCTGGCGGCGGCGGTGGGGATTTCCGGGTGCGGGGGCGCAGGGGGCAAAAAGGGAGAAAGCGACAAGGCGGCAATCGGGGACGCGGTTGTGGCGGGCAAAGTGGATTTGTATTCGGGGTATGGAGTGGCGGCGGACGGAGCGGGCAGGGCGGAAGCGCTGCGCGCCGGGGCGACTGCCAGATTGTACCGGATACCGCCGGACGGGACGGCGTTGCTGCCGTTGCCGGGGAGCGCGGCGGCGACGGTGAACAACGGCGTTTTCAGGATAACAGGAGCGCCCGCCGGCGAGAGCGCGCTGGTGGTCAGAGTTGAAACGGGCGACGGCAAGCCGACGCTCTCGGCGATCCTGCCTCCGCTTTCGGCGGGGACGAACAGCGTGTCGGTGAACCCGGAGACGGATATCGAAGCGAGGCTCCTGAGAAAGATGACGGAGTCGGGGATTGTGAAGAAGAGGGACGCGAAGCCGTGGGAGATAGACGCGTCGTTAGTGAAGCAGTTGGTGGACGAGGCGTTGTTTTTTGAGAATGGCGGGCCGGGGGATCCTGAGAAGACGGCGGACAAGTTGCTGCCGGTGGCGCGGGCGGCGCACGCAAAATATACGGAAATGTTGTTCGGGGCGGGGACGGCGGCGGACGACGCGCGGATGGCGGCGTTGGTCAGGGGGATAGCCGGGCCGCTGACGAGGCTGGAGGCGGCGCGGGAGGCTGGGGCGGCCACGGACGCTCTGCGGGAGGCTGCCGAGGCGGCGGTCGCAAAAGAGGCGAAAGAGTCGAAGCTCGCGCGGGGAACGATGACGGATGTTGCGGCATTGCGGACGGCGCGGGACATGTCGCTCGACTGGGCGGCCAGATGCATGAGACAGGGCGTTCGCGGGGCGGGTTGCCCGGCGGTCGCGGATGGAACGTTCGACATGCCCGCGTATGGGGCGGCTCTAGGGCGCGCGCTGTCGGCGGCGGGGCACGGGGAGGACGCGCTCGGGCGCATGAAGGCGTTTGCGGCGGACGCAGGAAGCGAAGCGGCTCCTTCGCCGCTCGAAGCGGTTTCTCTGTTGATATCGCCGTCCAAGACGGTTCTTGAAGATTTCAGAGGCGAAGCCGCGAAAATTGACGCCGAAAAGGACGTCGCAAAGCGGTTTGAACTGAAAAGGAAATGGGCGTCCGATTTGAGGGACGTATTGATAATCGGAGAAATCGGGCTGGAGTCCGGGGAGGCATACGAGGCGTTCGAGGGGTTGACCGCCGCGGAGCGCAGGATGGCCGAAGCGCTGAACGGAGCGGAGGCCGACATGGGAAAGGCGGTGGCGGCGCACGCGAAGTTTCTAGCGGAAGCTGAGGCGGCGCTGAAGCCCGTCGGGGAAGCCGCGAGGTCGCGTTTTGTCAAGTTGGACGCTGCGGACGCGGGGCGGCTCGAATGGGCGCTCAGGGAGATTTGCATGAACGCCACCCTCTGGTCGTTGCCGCCAGAATACTACGATGGCTCGGACTCCGACGGCGACGGCGCGTCGGACATCGAGGAGCGGATTGCCGGGACGGACCCTGCGGACGAAGGCTCGGTTCCGGCCCCCATATTGACGGCGGTTCCGTCCGTCCTTCTTCCGGCTCCCCCGGCGGACACCGACGGGGACGGTTATTCCGACAGGATTGAGAGGGCGGCGGGGACGGACTTGACGAGCGCGGAC
>JAKQBV010000493.1 GCA_029573925.1 bacterium | reverse complement strand
TTATGTTTTGCAAGACCCGTTTCCTCCTTTACCGGCTTGTTCCTCAAACAAAACCTGTATCAGAGAAACGGGTCTTTCTTCTACTCCCTCCTACAACTTTGGGACGTTATCAATTTATTGGATGTTTCGCAAGTCGATATGCTTGATGGTTCGCCGTTGTTGGACATAAAGCCGCTTGTGCCTGAATTCGATTTCAGGGATGACGTAAAAATCGGCTGGTTGAACAGCAAGCTGAGATAAAAGGGCTTTTGAATGAAAAAATGCCGGAGATCGGGGTCGAACCGACACGGGAGCAAGCTCCCACGGGATTTTAAGTCCCGGGCGTCTACCAATTCCGCCACTCCGGCTTGATTTTTATTTGATTGGTTCTCCAGATCGTTTTAATATCGCTCTGAAATACATTTCGCACAGCTTCTAACATCCTTCGTTGATTCTAATTCTCAATCATCGTATGTCAATAATACATTTACAAAGTGTTCTTTTGCGAAATTTTCAATGTTTTTCATCTTCCGCGCATATTAGATATAATAAGGCTCGTTATAATTTGGCAAAGTTAGGAATTGTAAAAGGAGACAGCATCATGAAAACAGCAAGGTTGACCGAATTTATTTTGATATGTGTTTGTTTTGTGTCTTCAGCGCTGGCGGGCGTGGCTCTTGGCGAGACATGCGCCGAAGGCGCAAAGGCATGTTCCGATGACGCTTATTCGGCTAAGAGGTGCGAAGGCGGAGAATGGAAAGTCGTTGAATGCATGAAAGAGGAAGGGAAACTATGCGAAGCCGGCGCATGCGTGGAGCCGTGGCGGTACGGCTCGCCTGTGTGGCCGAAGGCGGAGGATGAGCCGAGGGCGACCGTTGAGTCGCTTGCTGAAAAAGCGAATCGTTTGGAGGAGCAGGCGGTCCGGCTGAACATTCATCCTGAATTGAAGTGGATGAACGGAGTGCAGTTGCCCTGCGCTAAAGTTGAATGCGCGCCCGGACAGACTCCGCCTTGCTTGGACTGCACAAAGGCAGACCCGCCGGAGGAGACCGCCACGTGGAGGGATGTCGAGCGCTGGCATTCCGGGGAGAATGACGGGCTGTGGAGCGGTCTCTATCTTGGCGCTCAGGCGTTCAAGTATGCGGTGACAAAAGACGAAGCGACTCTTCAAAACATCAAGCTTCTTCTGGACGGAGAAGTGACGAGGATGAAGATAACGGGAGTTCCCGGATTGTTCACGAGGATGTTCGTGCCGCCGGGAATACCCGGTTTGGAGGCTCCTGAAATGAGCCGGTATGTGTCGG
Organism: bacterium; assembly: GCA_029573925.1. GTDB lineage: Bacteria > UBP15 > UBA6099 > UBA6099 > UBA6099 > UBA6099. The sequence goes on along the minus strand of JAKQBV010000493.1, from coordinate 1,827 downwards.
ACCCGGACAAGAAGACGAACAACTGGGTTCGCATTGGCGATGAAGGCTGCGTGTGGACGGTTAGTCCCGAAACGATGCAGTGGCAGAAATCTGACCATTGCGGGCTGGAGGAGTTCGCGGGATGGAGCTGGCTGGACAACGCAAGCAAGGATGAATATTCCGGGCACATATTCATCTTATCCACGCTATCCAAGCTTGTTGACGATGAGGAAGTTCAGTCGAAGGTGGCCGATCTGGCTTCAAAGGTCGGCATGCACATGATAAAGAACGGAATGGAATTCATGGACTGGGATGGCAAGAACTGTCAGTTCGGACGCATCCGCGCGGGCGTCTTGGACGATTTTGCCGGATTCAACGCGGCGCTCGCTCTTGCTTTCATGAAGGTTTTTCACACAGCCACAAACGATGAAAGATTTGACAAACGGTACAACGATTGCCTTCTGCAGAGGAGCGGCAAATGGACATGTATCAAGGGGAAGAACGAGCCTGTGCGCGACTATAGCAAATACCTCCCGAAGAACGGTCTCTACAGAGGCCCGGAGGGTTGTTACAACAACTATGACAGCGTCTCGATGCACATGCTGGCGATGTTCAGTTTGATATGGCACGAGAAGGATCCCGAACTCAGGGAAATCTATCAGAAGAGTTTCGATGTGGACGTGGTAAGGCCGGAGGGACAGCCTCGAGCTATAATTAAACAGAACAACCCGTGGTTCAATATCATGTGGGCTTCTATGAAAAAAGTCGGTCCCGGCTCTGACGGCCACGATTACGGCGCGGTGGACAACGCGATTAGAATGTTGAAGCAGTTCCCCGCAAGCAAGAAGCAGCAGGAAGTGATCTGCCCGCCTGACAAATGCATTCATTATTGCGAAGATAAATCCGGAAGACCCACCGGAAACTATGCCCGTCCTATGGCCGAACGCTGTATGACGCAATCTTTTATCTGGTGGGGCGATCCCTACTCGTTGAGAAACTGCGAAGACGATCCGCGCTTGGTGAGGCCTCCTCAGGATTATCTGCTTCCTTACTGGATGGGAAGGTATTTCGGGTTCATCGATGAAACTATGTGACGCGGACAGTGGCGCATTAGCGTGTTTTCATTATTCTATTTGTTAAACGACGGCGTCTGTGTTGCCGGGTATGTTTGTTCCTAGACAGGCGAGTTAAGGGAATCTAAAGCGTTTCATTCTTTATACTTGGGTTGCTGGAATCAAGATAGTTATGGATAATTTCTCCGGCGAACAGCCGCTCAATTTCACGCCCGTAGAAACCGAAAAATATTATCGGTTGCGCGAAATCATGGACAAGTATTTCGTGGTCGAGAACGTCGCATTAAAAGAAGACGCGATTAAGTTCTCGTACTCAGCGATGACCGGAGCGAGGAGAGCGGCAGCGTATGAGTTTGCGGCAGCGGGTTTCAAGCTGTCTTTAGTAATGGGAAAGGACGGGCGCGGTATAGGCTCTCTGGAAGTCTTCAAGGGGCCTACGGCGGAAACGCGCCGCAAAGAAAATATCAAGGCGGTATTGCTGTTCGCGGCTACTCTGGTTTCGACGACTTTTGCGGGCTGGGTTTTTTCGACGTCCATGTATGAAGCAGGACACACCCGCGGGATATGGGTGGGAGCCTTTAGCTTTTCGATTTCTTTGTTGTTGATATTGGGCGCGCACGAATCGGGCCATTACTTCGCTTCTTTAAGATATGGCATAGACGCGTCGCCGCCGTATTTCATTCCGTTTCCGTCAATAATCGGAACTATGGGAGCGGTAATCAGAATCAGGTCGCCTATTCCCGACAAAGACGCGGCGGTGAGGCTCGGCATCAGC
>JAKQBV010000450.1 GCA_029573925.1 bacterium | reverse complement strand
CCCCCAGCATTCTTAGAATCGAAAACGAGATAATCGGCATGATATCGAGTCTGGTTAACGGCGATGAAAACACAGTGGGCAACTTCACGTCCGGAGGAACCGAAAGCGTGATGATGGCGGTTCTGGCGGCGCGCAACCGGGCCCGCGCGCTGCGCCCGGAGATTAAGGAGCCGGAAATAGTTATCCCCTTCACCGCGCACGCCTGTTTTCACAAAGCCGCGCACTATCTCGGGGTGAAGGTCGTGTCAATCCCCGTAAAAGATTCAACTTTCAAAGCGGATGCGGACGCTATGAGAGAAGCGATAACGGAGAACACGATCATGCTGGTTGGCTCCGCTCCGGGATGGGCGCACGGAGTGGCGGACCCGATTCGAGAGATCGGCCGCATCGCGCTGGAGCGCGGTTTGTTGTTCCATGTGGACGCCTGCGTCGGCGGCATTCACCTGCCATACATGAGAAAACTGGGAATGGCAGTCCCGGAATTCGATTTCTCGGTCCCCGGCGTGACCTCCATGTCTGTGGACATCCATAAATACGGTTACGCGGCAAAAAATGCTTCCGTCATCCTGTATAAGAATAAAGAACTCCGCCGTTACCAGATGTTCGCTTGCTCGAACTGGCCGGGATACACAATCGTGAACGCGACTGCCGGAAGCAGCAGGACCTGCGGGCCCCTTGCCGCCGCATGGGCAGTTCTCAACTATTTCGGCGACGACGGCTACATGAAGATTGTCAAAGAGGTCATGGCAGCCACGAAACTTCTAATCGATGGAATCAACACCATAGAGGGACTGGAAGTCCTCGGCTCTCCGGACATGTGCCTTTTCTCTTTCCGGTCCACATCGGACAAGCTAAACGTGTATAGGATCGCCGACGAGCTTAAGCGCGTCGGGGGGTGGCACGCGCAGCCTCAATTCGCGCGGCAGAACTCCGAATCAAACCTTCAGATGGGCATGACAAGCATGAATGTTCCTTTAGCAGAGGCGATGCTTAACGATCTGCGCGGCATTGCGGAGCGGCTCCTTAAAGAAGAAAAAACGCCGAATGCGTCTAACCTCGCTCTCGCAATGAAAAACATCAAGCTGAAAGCGGACGAGGAAACAGTGAACATGCTTCTGAATATGGCGGGAGTGTCCAACGAAAAAGTCCCTGACAGCATAGAAGAGGTGAACACCATACTGGAATCGCTGCCGATAGATTTCACGGAGTACATGCTTACTTCTTACATTAACAATATCCTAAAACCCGCATGACCGAAAAAAGCCTGCTTCGCAGGTCTGAGCGCTTCACCTTCGCAAAAAGCCGTAAACCCGCGCTGCCCCGGCAGTCCGTATCTCCACGCCGCATCAGCGCTGTCGCTAGGCTCCAGTTGATTCAACCCGAATCCGTCATTAGGATTCGGGAGCGATTGTTCAGAGCGTATGAAACGCGAGACGCAAGGCGCATTTTTGAAGTATATAGAACTTATGGTTCATGAACAATATAAATGGGTGGCACGCACAAACTTGCTTTGTGCGTGAGTTCGCCGCTATGAAAATCGCCCCGGTTCGTCGGCTCTATA
>JAKQBV010000429.1 GCA_029573925.1 bacterium | reverse complement strand
CCGTTTGAGACCTCCTTTTCCCGCCGAACGCGGATATAAAGGCTGCCCGACTCTTGTCAACAATGTGAAGACGCTCTCATACGTCTCTTGGATAATGGCGCGGGGCGCCGGGGAGTTCGCTTCGGTCGGAACTAAGGACAGCAAGGGGACGGCTGTTTTTGCGCTGGCCGGAAAGATAAGGAATCCCGGCTTGGTGGAAGTCCCGATGGGGACGACTCTCAGAGATGTGATTTTTGAAATCGGCGGAGGAATTCCTCCGGTTACAAAACCCTCCCAGCTTCCCGGAGAGAAACCCGTGATGAAGCTCCGCGAGTTCAAGGCCGTGCAGATAGGAGGGCCGTCCGGCGGATGTTTGCCGGAATCTCTGCTGGATACCCCTGTGGATTTCGATTCGTTGAGAGAGGCGGGGGCCATAATGGGTTCCGGCGGCATGGTTGTGATGGACGAGGACAACTGTATGGCGGCCGCCGCAGAGTATTTTCTAGATTTCACCATGAAGGAGTCTTGCGGCAAATGCGTTTTCTGCCGCGTCGGCGTCAAACATATGCTCGACATCCTGTCTCGCATAACGAAAGGCGAAGGGGCAGAAGAAGACCTTGCGACTCTGGAAGAGCTTGCGGACAAGGTGAAGAGAGGCTCGTTGTGCAACCTAGGCAAGACAGCTCCGAACCCAGTTCTGACGACATTGAGGTATTTCAGAAACGAATACGAATCGCACATTGAGGAAAAGGTATGTCCGGCCTGCGAATGCGAGGCGTTAATCGCATATTATATAGATTTGGAAAAGTGCAGAAGGGCGTGCGACGCCTGCGTGGGAAGCTGTCCCACTGAAGCCATTTACACGAGAAGCGACAGGCTGAAGGCGATAGATCAGGAGAAATGCGTCAAATGCCACAGTTGTCTTGAGGCGTGTCCGGCGTCGTATGACGCGGTGTTCCTTGTGTCGCCGGCGAACGCGATACCGGAACAGAAGCCGGATAAGAAATCGGACGGAGCGCGAGACGGCGGCGACCCTGAAAAACGGAAAGAATAACATGACGGAAGATGTCACGATTTACATAGACGGGCGCGAGATAAAAGCCAAAGCCGGGCAAAGCCTGTTGCGCGCGGCTCTGGACAACGGCGTTTATATCCCGAATCTCTGCGACCTTCGGGAAAGGGAGACTCCGGAAGCGTCTTGCCGTCTTTGCTTCGTCGAGTTGGAAGGCGTCCCGGAGCCAGTGACGAGTTGCTCGACGGTAGTGGAAGAGGGGATGGTCGCGCGGACTGACTCATGGCGCGTCAGAGAGCTTGTGGCGGCGGGGTTCGAGCTTCTTATGACGACGCATCCAGTCGATTGCGCGGCGTGTCCCGGCAACAAAAGGTGCGCTCTTCAGGAAATCGCCAAGAAGATGAAGTTCAAGCTCAAATCGGGCAGGCTGCCTGAGATTCTCCGCGACGCTCCGCTCGACCTGAGCCATCCGAGGATAGGCTATGATTCCGACAGGTGCGTGATGTGCGGAAGGTGCGTGCACGTTTGCGACGTGGAAGCGGGCGCGCGCGCGATTGATTTCATCCACAGGGGACTGAAGATGACGGTCGGCGTTTTCGGCGGAGGCTCGCTCGCGGAATCCTCCTGTATCTCATGTATGCGCTGCGTCGAGGTGTGTCCTGTGAAGGCGTTCTACGAAAAAACGAAAGAGACGGACGTATGAGCAGGAGGGCGGCGGCGCGCCGTCTTCGGTTGCGCGAAATCGCGGCCTGCAATATAATTTGATGCTATTCGCGATATGAATACGCGACTTCCGCTCGACAGGGCGGGGGCGCATGAACAAATCGGGGTGACATTTTGAAAAAGATTCATGTGGCCGGGTTCATTCTCGCCATGCTCCTCATACTGTTTTCGACGGTGATTTATCCGCCTCTAACGGCGATGCTCCAGTCGAAGAAAGTTGTGGAATCGGCGGAATCCAAAATCGCGTCGGGCGATCTCGCCGGAGGGTTGTCGGATTACCAGCACGCTTTGAATCTCATCAAGAAAACAAAAATCCTGCCGGTTGAGATTAACGACAGAATAAGAAACACGCTTTTCGCCGCAGTGGACACCAATCCTATGGAGTCGCACAAGATAGTGGAATTCTTCCAGATCAACGGCATCGAGGTGGAATGCCTTAGAAGATCTCTGATGTATCAGGGATTCGTGGCGCTGGCGATAGACGCCGCCAAGAAGTCTGAATTCGACGATGTCCGTCAGGGACTTTATCTCGCCGCTCTCTGGGGCGGAGAGTGCGAGGTCGAGGAGAGAAACCTCAATCAATTCAAACGGCTTCTCGACTACTACAGGACGAAGTCCGGCGACAAGTTCATAGAAGCCGACTGGATGAGGAAAGCGTATGAAGGGCAGCCGATAGCGACGGCGGAGAAAGCGGCAGCCGCGCCTGCTCAAGCGCCTGAGCCGTCCGTGCCGGCTCAGCCTCAGCCGCCGAAAGCTGAAGGAAAGATTCAGCCGCCTGCCGCCGAACAGAAACCGGATAAAGCGCCGCCCGCCTCAGACGCGAAACAGCCACCCGCTCCGGCCCCGTCAGCAAAACCTGCCGCCGCGCCCGCGACGGCTCAGTCCGCATCGCAGGAACAGAAGGACGGCGGCGCCGTTCCTAGGATATCTCCCGATTTGATTATGGAAACATCCGGGCAGGATGAAAAAACGGAGTCCGGCTCGGCGCTATCCAAAGTTTTGAAGCCCGTTCAAAACGCATTATCGAAGATAACCGGACTGTTCAAAAGAGGAGACAAAAAAGGAAAATCCTCCGCAAAGGAAGCTAAAATCGAAAAGCCGCAACCGAAAAAACCCGCGGAAAAGGGCGTGTTCGATATTGCGAAAGAAACCAAACTGGCCGCAGAGGGAATTATTAGCCTAATAGCGGTTCACGGCGTAAGACCGGAAACGGTTTACTTCTCCGGCGACGGAGAGGTGGTCTATGTCACTTTCTCGTCCGCCAATATCGGCGACAGAAAGCTAGCGGACGAACTGAAGAATGTTTTCAAATCGGTGCATGAGAGAATAACGGTAGACAACAGGATTCCGCTCAAGACGATGGTGATACATCTGAAAGACGCGGACGGCTCTTCGCGCGCCCATTGGAATATCGAATATGCCGACTATATGGAATACAGAGACAAAAAGATAAGCGGCGCCGAATTCAGGAAAAGATGGAAAGAGAAGATATTCTGATATGACGCCGCGAAAGAGAACTTCTCCGGCGAGCGGCAAGTTCATCGTCGTGGAGGGAATAGACGGGGCGGGCACGACCACCCAGTCGGCGCTTTTGAGGAACGCGTTGGAGCGCGCAGGCGCGGAATGTTCTCTCACCCGCGAGCCTACCGGCGGCCCGATCGGCAAACTTATCCGGAATTTCTTGGAAAAGAAAATTGATCCGCTTCGCGACGTGTATTGCGACGAGAAGGCGGAGAGAGACGTTCTTTCGCTGCTTTTTACCGCCGACAGGCTGGACCATCTACAGAGGGAAATAGAGCCTGCGCTCGCTATCGGTCGTCATGTCGTTTCCGACCGTTATTATCATTCCACGTTCGCATACCAGATGAAGAGCGCGTCCCATCTCAAATGGCTAGTGGAAATGAATTCCGCCGCCCGGACTCCCGACCTGACGTTTTTCATAGACCTTCCCTCCGCGGCGGCTCTCGAAAGAATGAAATCTCGCGGCAGGAAGGACTTGTTCGAAACATCCGAGCAGTTGCGCCGCATAAGGGCCGCTTACAAGCTGGCCATAAGGGAACTGTCTGCGCGCGGGCATCGCATCGTCCTCATCAACGGTCGCCGCTCTATCGATGAGATACATTCCGAAATGATTGCCGAGACATCGCGGGTTATCGGACTCGACTGATCAAACTCAAGATTAATAA
>JAKQBV010000417.1 GCA_029573925.1 bacterium | reverse complement strand
TGATCCCACTTGAAAAACTGTTGCTGTTTGTCTTTGAAAGTTTGCATGATTCATTCTATTTGTTCGTTGTCGTTTTGAAAAGGGGTTCACGCATATCTTTTGTGCGCAAACGACGTGGCTTTTTGCGCCGGAATCAAATTTAATAATGGCTCGTTGCATATGTAAGAAAAAAGGCTCTTTCGAGCCTTTTTTTACATCTTTATCTTTCTATTTCATTTTCAGCAAAACTAAATCAGAACGGAAGCTTGGACAACGCGCCCTGCAAAGCGGTGTTCACCGGGCTGAGTATGTTCAAAGCGGGAGCGATTGTCTCGAGCAGTTTCTTGAGATTGATATCAGGATAAAACTTTACCCATCCCTCTTCCATAATTTCACTTACAGCCTCAACCATCTTTATGCCCATGAGAAGGATTTTCGCGCCGTTGTCCGATTCCTCATAGGCTCTTTTAAAAGCGCCGAAGAACTGTATATTGGCAACCTTCAAAATCCCAAGTTCAATGTGAGACATGCCGCTCTGCTGTTTCACCCACGAGCTGAAGTGATCGAAAGCGCCTTCCATGTCCCCGTTGTAAATCATCTCGGCGCCCTTTTTGTCCCAATCCTGTCCGAGCTTGTCGGCTAGCGGATGAAATTCAGTGTACGCGCCGTCTTCTTCCAACTCTATGGCTGCCCAGATGATTTCGTCTCCCACCGTGTTGGTGATGATTGTGAGCATGCTGCCGTTGTCGCCGAGTATCGCCTTTTTCCCGCCGGCTTTCATGATTTTGTAAAGAACCCTCGCGTCAATGTCAAACGGCAAAAAGTACGGATCGATCTTCACTTCTTCCTTTGTAAGCTCTTCTCCGTTGTGCAGTCTCGAAAACACTTCGCAAAGGTCAAGCCACGGTCCTTTGAAAGACTCCGCTCCCCATGCTTTTATTTCTTTTTCCTCCGCTGTCAAAGCCATTTCTTTCCTCCCTCTCGCATTCAAGTTATTTTTTTCACAAATATGTCTGCATCAATAATAAATCTCTTTTTTGAGGATGTCAAATCATTGTGCGCGTTTCATTCAGACGAAAGAGCATTGCTTATTAAATGATTTAACATATTAAGCTATCTGATTATATAATTGCACTTGAGGCTCATCATTTATGCTAGATAGAATCGAAACCCAAAAAGCAAGAATGCTTCTGCGCGATGTGCGCGTGCTGGATGTGAAGATAGGAAATCTGTCATCCCCAACGTGTGTGCTTGTCTCACAAGGCGTAATCGAAAATATCGACGCCCCGGACGACGCGGCCGACTGCGATGTGATAGATTGCAACGGGCTTACTCTTTCGCCCGGATTTATTGATTGCCACTGTCATATTCTCAGCCCGTTCATCGCGGAACAAAAAGGAGTCCCCGGAGCATGGGCGCTGCGTCAGATTCGGCGAAACCTCGCGGCAACTCTTGCGTGCGGAGTTGTCTGCGTCAGGGATATGTTGTCGCCCATAAAACTCATGAACCGGTACAGACAGGGCATCGCGTCTGGAAAGATAATCGGGCCGCGCATACTCGCATCCGGCGCTATTCTCAGTTGCCGTGGCGGATATCCCGATTATATCGAACCGCTACCGTCAGTGGTCGCGGCATTCATAGGCCAGCCCAAGATTAATCTTCAAGCTCCATCGGAGGCGGAGGCCGCCGTAAAACACCTGCGCAGACAGGGAATAGATGTCATAAAAGTTGGATATACCTCAGTCAATGCGGAAATGAGCGCGGATAGACCTCTGCCGACTATATCGGAAGACGTGTTCGAAGCGATTTGCATAGCGGCGCGCCAGCTCGGCCTCAAAGTAGCAGTGCATCATTTCTGCGCGGACGACCTTCAGGGCATCCTGCGGCACGATGTGGATTCAATCGAACATCTTCCAATCGACAGAGAAATGATCTCTAGAGAAATCGAGAATGCGAAGTGTAGCGGAACGACAGTTGTTCCCACTTTGACAATGACTGACAGCGTGCTTCGGTTTGAAGACAAATCGGAATTTCTATCGAGCGCGCGGGCTGCGGATATGTTTGAGCCGCAAGCTTTAGGGTTTCTGAAAACACTTGCTGACACATGGATGGATTTTTCCGATCCCGGCTACCTGAAGAGTTTCGGAGCATCGCGCGGCCTGAAAGGAAATTTAAAATATATCCTTCGCAACGCCGAGATGTTGAACAAAGCGGGCGTTCCGTTTTGCGCGGGAACGGATATGGGCGCGGTGACATCATTTCCCGGTGAAACTGCGGATGAAATCAGACGTCTGCATTTCATAGGGATGTCGAAGCTCGGAGCGATTAAGGCGGCAACAATCGACGCGGCGCGACTTCTGGGCATCGACGACAGGATAGGCTCTGTGGAACCCGGAATGGAATCGGACGTGGTTCTGCTCGAAGGCAACCCGCTCGAAGATATTGATGCCGTGCGGCGAGTGCGAATTATTGGAAAAGGCGGGAGATGGTTTCGCGCGAGACACCCGGAACTGCCGGAATTCTGGCCGGGCAACGATATGTTTTTCGATCCGAAACCCGATGACCGATCTCTTTATCGGTCGAACATTTGAGACCATTGAGGATATGTCAGATATCGCTGATATCGTATTGCGCGCGCTAATTTCGTTTTGAGAAAAGGATTTGAAACCGGGGCTTTGTTATCGCCGAAGATAGGAAATTGCGAATGATAGACGAAGGTTTTATACCGATAAAATGGCGCGGTCGAGGGTCGGCAGCGTTTCTCCGCAGGAAACAATGGTGGTCGTTCGAGGGTATGGACGAGGATCGAGGCGTCTATTTCGTTTTTCTGGCCATGCAAAGTTTTCCATCGGGATATGTTTCGCTGTCAGTAATAAATCTGAAAGACGGGCGGCGGGTTGTATTGGAACGATTGACCGGAGTTGACGCGCGGCCCGGCGACGCCATAGAAGTGACCGCGCGAGGCAAATGGGGCAGCCTTCGTTTTTCCGGTTGCGCTGAAAACAAATGGGTCATCGAAATCGAGTCAGCCGCGATACGCGCGAAAGTTGAGCATCGCCGAGTGTCTGCCATGCGCCGCGACAGGATTCTGACGAAAAAGATAGACTATTCGATATTACAATCGGCGCTCAATCGAATGGAGGGCAGAGTGTCGTTCGGCGGGCGGGACTGCGATCTGAGCGGTTACGGATACTGCGAACACGCGTGGGGCGTGCAGCCGCGCCGCTCGCAGGCGAATTGGCTGCATTTCTGGTCTCCCGCCGCGTCTGGAGTCGTGATGGACTGCCTGTACGACGCCGCCGTGCCGCATAACTATTCTTATGTGTGGCTAGGATCGGAGAACCGCAACATTCACTCGCCCGCTCAATTTTCGTTCAATCCCGCCTCGCCTCTCGACTCTTGGAAAATCACGTCGCCGGACCTCGAATTGGATGTGTCGCCGATACTCGCGCACAGAACAATTAAAAGAATCCCTTTTGTGTTGCCTTACATAGACATCGATTACCATGAACTGCTGGTTAAGACGCAAGGCTCCGTCACTATTGATGGCGCGCGCATTTTCATCGATGGAATCGGAAAATATGACTATAATGATAACAAATGGTAGTATCAAAAAGACATTATCAGCAAATCCGGGTTTGTCAAACGTTCTTATGAATGGAGATTGCAGCATGACAATTGAGCTATTCGACTTCAAAACTCCTGATATCAGGCTTGCAGCCGTCTGCGGATTATTCTGTCCGGCATGTTCTATTTATATAGGAAACCGTGAAGAACCGGAACGGATTAAGCGGCTTGCCGCGCGTTTCAATATGCCTGAGGAAGAATTCGAATGCTTAGGCTGCCGCTCTGACAAACGTTCTTTTTTTGCAGAAATATATGCAAGATGTGTCGTTGCTCTGAGAAAAAGAACGTGGTTTTCTGCGGAGAATGCGATGAGTATCCCTGCGAGGAGTTGAAAACATTTCAGAAGCAGTATCCGCACCGCATCGAATTGTGGAAAAATCTGGAGCGGATAAAAGAAGTTGGCTTTGAGAAATGGTATGTCGAGATGATTGAGCGCTATTCATGTTCCGAGTGCGGAACTGTGAATTCAGCCTATGATATCTCTTGCCGAAAATGCGGCAACACGCCGAGTTGCGAATATGTGCGCCTTCACGAAAAAGAAATAGCCGAATCTTCGACGTTGCTATTGCCATGATAACAGCGAAAAACATCGTGGCATTGATCCAAATGCGGACCATCTAGGAATAAATGACATCAAAGAAATTCCGACTCAACATCGGAGCGAGAACTTGCTATTTCTGTTCTAATCCGTTCTCGTCGTCGGATGACAGTTCTAATATTTTTGGCCGCATGTCATCAGAACCGAATCTTGCGAACTTGGTTTTGGAGACTATGAAATATGAGATCGCCGTCGCAACGACAGCCGCAAGCGCGGATTGCCATTCGTTCAGTTTGAACGCTTCCAAACAAACAAATAGTGAGACGAAGAACGCTATTGCGGGAAACCCATAAGCGGCGAAGGAAACTTTGACGAACATATAATCAGGAAATTCCAGAGAGACGCTGTCGCCCGGGGAAACGCCTATTGCGTCGGTCGCTTCAAGCTCCATGGTTTCAGGACCAGTCTGAATGCAACATCCGCATCGCGAACACATCGCGCTTCTGTTAATTTCGACGCGCGCAATGCCGTTTTCGACCGATCTTACGACTCCTGTCTCTTCCACAATCAGACGCCGGCCGCGACAGTTTTTTTGTTTTTGTCGAGAATGGAGTTCTGCGGACACACTTCCGCGCATGTGCCGCAAGACGTGCATTTGTCATAGTCGATAACCGGAAGATTTCTCTCCATGGTTATGGCTGTTTCCGGGCATTTCTTGGCGCACAGCCCGCAGGCAATGCAACCGACAGCGCATAAGTCTTTGACAGGCTTTCCTTTGTCTAGAGAACTGCACATCACGATAATCTGCCTGTCGACAGGCATTAGAGCTATCAGCGCTTTCGGACAAGCGGATACGCATTTCCCGCAGGCGACGCATTTTTCAGGGTCCACAATCGGCGGGAGGTCAGGCCTTAAAGTCATAGCCCCGAACGGACACCCTTTCACGCAACTTCCCATTCCGAGACATCCGTAGCGGCATGGGTTCGGCCCTCCTGCCAACAGCACGGCGGTCGCGCAGTCAGGCTCGCCCATATAATCGTATTTAAAATTCTCAGAGGATACTTTGCCCGCGCAACGAATGACAGCCATCATGGGCGCTCTCTCTTCCACGACGACGCCGAGAATCTCGCCCACTTTTTTCTGTTCAGGAGACTTAATTGCGGGGCACAGCGATGGGGCCGCTCCCGCGAGAACCATAGCCTCTGCATATCCGCTGCATCCCGGAAAACCACATCCGCCGCAATTCGCGCCGGGCAAAAGCTTTTCGATGGCTTCAACGCGCGGATCTACCTCGACCGCAAACACTTTCGCGGCTATGGCAAGTCCGATCCCAAGAGCCAAGCCGAAACCGGCGAGCATTGCTATCGGATAAAACAGTTCTGTCGGCATATTTCCTCTAAAGAAAACAAAATTTCCGCGTCGTACATTCGCGACTATTCACACCATTCCTATAAAGCCCATAAAAGCGATTGCAAGAAGACCCGATGTTATGAAAGTTATCGGAGCGCCTTTCAACGAGGGAGGGATGTCCGCCCTTTCTAATCGCTCTCTGATGCCCGCAAGAAGCACAAGAGCCATCGTAAAACCGACGGACGCTCCGACCGCGTGCAAAACCGTCTGTGTCAGGGTGTAGCCGTTCTGCACATTGAGCAACGCAATCCCCAGAACCGCGCAGTTGGTGGTAATAAGCGGCAGATATATTCCAAGGGATTTGTATAACGCAGGAGCCATCTTCTTAATAACGTTTTCGACGAACTGAACCAGCGACGCGATTATTAATATAAACGCGATTGTGGTCATGTATTCCATTTTCAAAGGAGTTAGAACGTAATAAAAAGTAAGCCAACTGGCGACGGAGGCGAGTATCATTACAAATATGACCGCCATCCCCATCCCTACCGCGTCCCCTACCCTCTTGGAAACGCCGACGAACGGACATATCCCGAGGAAGCGCGCCAACACGAAGTTGTTTACAAAAATCGCGCCGATGACAAGAACAACGATATCGTTCATCATGCTTTTCTCTTCTCCAACCAGTTCATAACGCCCATAGTCAAACCCAAAGTTAGGAATGCTCCGGCAGGCAGAACAAACATCAGAAACGGTTGATAAGCCGTTCCGAACAAAGAGGCTCCCAACAATGTGCCAGCGCAGAGAATTTCCCTGATGGAACCTATCAAACTCAAGGCCATAGT
>JAKQBV010000393.1 GCA_029573925.1 bacterium | reverse complement strand
TAAGAAAATACGCCCGCAAAATGTTCAACAAAGACGAAGACGAACTGGGCGTCCGCCCCGACGTGCCCTTCGAAGACCTCTCCGAAGAAGAGCTTGACCGCCTTATGAAGGGCAAAGGCGAACTCTACGGCATCGAGCAGTTCTTCGACGAGATGAGACAGAAAAGCTACAAAGCCTCCAACAGATTTTTCCTTTCGAGATACAGGACGCTTCGCAAGTGCCGCGAATGCGGCGGAACCCGCCTCAACCCCGTCGCTCTCAGCGCGCTTGTAGGCGGCAAAGACATCGCCGAGCTAGGCTCCATGCCCGTATCCGAACTGCACGACTTCTTCCTCGCGCTCGAACTGTCGGCCTCCGAACGCGAGGCGGTGAAACTCCCCCTCGACGAAGTGGCATCGCGGACGAAATACCTCCGCGACATCGGCCTCGGATACCTGACTCTCTGGCGGCTTTCTCGCACGCTCTCCGGCGGAGAAATGCAGCGCATCCACCTCGCCGGACACCTCGGCTCCCGCCTCACCGGAACCCTATACGCTCTGGACGAACCTACCGTCGGCCTGCATCCGAGGGACACCGACCGCCTCATCCGCGTACTCAAAGACATCCGCGACCTCGGCAACACCGTCGTCGTGGTCGAACACGACCTTCAGGTGATGAACGCCACCGATGACATAGTCGATATCGGTCCCGGCCCCGGCGAACGCGGCGGAGAAATCGTCTTCTCCGGCCCGCTCGGCGATTTTAAATCTTCCGCAAAAACCATGACCGCCGACTACCTGACAGGCAGAAAAAAAGTTTCCGACTTCAAACGGCAGTGTCCGGCGTCGGCGAAAAAATGCGGCGCGGTCATTGTCAAAAATGCCCGTCTTCACAACCTAAAAAACATTGACGTCGCGTTCCCCGTCGGCTTGTTCACATGCGTCACCGGCGTCAGCGGCTCAGGCAAAAGCACTTTGGTGTGCGACCTGCTGCACCCTCTCGTCGCTTCCTCCCTCGACTCCGGAGACGGGCCTCCGGAAAACGCTTGCGGCGGCGTGTCCGGCGAAGCCTCCATCTCTTTCGTCGAGATGACCGGACAGGACCCGCCCGCGCTCTCCCCGCGAGCAAACTGCCTCACCTATCTGGGCGTCTTCTCAAATGTCAGGCAACTCTTTGCCGACACCGACGACGCCCGCCGCCGCGGACTCGGTCCCGGCGCGTTCTCCTTCAACACCACAGAAGGCCGCTGCCCCAAATGCGAAGGCGCCGGCTTCGTACAGATCGACATGCAGTTCCTCGCCGACATATTGGTCGCCTGCGACGCCTGCGACGGCTCCCGCTTCCTGCCAAATGTCCTCTCAGTCCGCTACAAGGACAAGAATATAAACGACATCCTGTCGCTCACCGCTTCCGAAGCCATCGAGTTCTTCGCCGGGACAAAACCGCTCATCAGAAAACTCGTCGCTCTCGAAGAGGTCGGGCTTGGATACATCCGCATCGGCCAGCCCCTCAACACAATGTCCGGCGGCGAGTTGCAGCGCCTGAAAATATCCCGCGAACTCGGCGCCGCGCGCGGCGAAACCGGACTCTACATCTTCGACGAGCCTACCATGGGACTGCACTGCTACGAAGTTTCCAAGTTCCTTTCATGCGTGGACAAACTCGTCAGCGACGGCCACACCGTTGTCGTCATAGAGCACAATCTGGACGTCATCGCCCAAGCCGACCACGTCATCGACCTCGGCCCCGAAGGCGGAGACGCCGGAGGCCGCGTGGTGGCCGCCGGAACCCCGGCGGACATCGCCGCCTGCCCGGACTCCGTCACAGGAGCCTTCCTCGCCCCCATACTTAGTCGTCCCTGAAAAAGAGTTTTATTCAGAACTCAGGCGGCAAGAAACATGAAGCATCGTGGCGTCAGCGGTTTGGCTAGCGGCGTTGTTATCCGCCCAAAGGCAAGAATCAAGCAATGAAGGCTGCGACATAGGCGCG
>JAKQBV010000392.1 GCA_029573925.1 bacterium | reverse complement strand
CGCGCCTATGTCGCAGCCTTCATTGCTTGATTCTTGCCTTTGGGCGGATAACAACGCCGCTAGCCAAACCGCTGACGCCACGATGCTTCATGTTTCTTGCCGCCTGAGTTCTGAATAAAACTCTTTTTCAGGGACGACTACGGTAAAATTTTGGGTGGCGCTCACGAACTTGTTTTGTGCGTGAAGCAGTTCGCCGCTATGAAAATCGTTATGGTTCGCCTGCTCTGTCGGCAAATCCGTATTTTCAACGATTGCGTGGAGCGCTTCTACTGATTGCCGAATATCACGACGTGTATGCCGCTCGAATTTGCCGCCAGAGTCCCGCCGTTCCTGCAACTGACAGTGACGGCGCTCGCGGTTCCTCCTGAGCGATAGCAGTTCCAAGTCTCCGCGCTGGCGGCCTCGGCGGTCGCCATCACAACGTAGTTGGTGTCCGCGAAAGCCCTGTAAAGATTTATTTGATAGTTTCCTGTCGATGGGCTTGTGATGGACGCCACATTATAGCCGTTCACCATAGTGACCGAGCCGCTCGGCCCGTAGAATCTCGCCCACGCTTTGGGCACTAGCGGTCCGTAGATTGCGTTGGCCTCCGGCATTGACGGAGCAGAAGGAGTGACGATGCCTCCGTTGTTGTTTACGATCATCTTGTCCGCTCCCGCTTTTTTGAGGGTCAGAAGCGGGCCGTTTCCGTTCACATGCTCTCCCTCTATTACCGGCTGAGTGGATGTGCTGTCGGTATAAACGCGAAGAGCGGCCGCCCCAGTTCCGGCGTGCCTTATCAGCATCGCGTAACCGCTCGCTTGGTTGGAGTTCGTTCCCACGAACATAGATTCGTTCGAAGAGCTTGCGTTGTTGGTGTAAATCTCGACGGCGCGCGCGTTGTTCTGGTTATAGACGTACAGGCCGGGGTCTGTCGAGCCGTTGCTCGGCTGGATTTCTATCCCTGAGCCGCTCGTTCCGCTGTAAATTGTCAGAACATCTCCCGCCGCGCCCGTGTTCGTCAGGTTGAGCGTTCTGCCCCCCATGCTTCCATTGACATGCAGCAAGTACGAGGGAGATGACGTTCCGATGCCGACAGAGCCGTAAGTGCCGATTCCGCTTCCCGGGCCGACGAACAGCGTGGGCACTGTGCTGTTGAAACCGATTCCGAGAGAGTTAGTCGTGTTGTTCACCATCCGGTTGACCGTGTCAATGCCTTTTCCGATAGCGATAGCGTTCGCGGCCGGGCCGGCTGTGAGCCATTGTCCAAGCGCCATTGAGCTGTCGCCGGTGGCGGACGCATAAAAACCTATTGCCGCCGCGTATGTGGCGCTGGCGGTGGAGACAGTTCCCATTGCTGTTGAAGACGCGCCGCTGGCGATCGTCGAGTCGCCAGTAGCGGTTGACGCCGAGCCGCTGGCGGTGGTATTCCAGCCAAGCGCCACCGAGCCTTGGGAGGCGGCTGTCGTATTGTAGCCAAGCCCTATCGAATAATTGCCTATGGCCGCCACGTCCCATTCGACCCCTGTGGCGCGGCCCGCTCGGAGACCGGCCTTTGCCGCATTCCAGTACATTCTCGCTCCCGCTCCGCTTGAACCGTATAGATTCACGTCGTGCCCGCTCGTTCCGTCTAGGCCCACATTGAATGTTCCCCGCAGGTCAAGCATGGAGACGGGCGAAGTCGTGCCGATGCCGATTTTTCCGTAAGTGCCGACTCCGCTGCCCGGGCCGACGAAGAAAGTGGGAACGGTGCTGTTGAAGCCTATTCCGAGAGAGTTGGCGACGTTGTTGACCATGCGGTCTGTGCCGTCGAGGCCTAAGCCGAAGGCGAACGCGTAGTCGTTAGGGCCTGCGGTGACATATCGCCCGGCGGCGAAAGAATAGGCGCCGCTGGCGATTACGCTTGAACCGATCGCAGTTGAAATATCCCCGCTGGCGGTTGAGTCGAAGCCCATCGCGGTCGAGTACCATGCGCTAGCTGTTGTGTTATAACCTGAAGCGAACGAGTATTCGCCGGTGTTGGCGGCGTCCCATTGGGCGCCTGTGGCGCCCCCTGCGCGGAGGGCGGCTTTGGAAGCGTTCCAGTACATCTTCGATCCCGCGCCGATGTTGCCGTACAAATTCACGTCATACCCGTTTGTGCCGTTTGTTCCAACGGAAAGCCCGCCCGTCATCGGCACGCTGCCGTTTGCCATGAAGTCCCCGCCGCCGAGGTCGGCCCATGCGCCGTTTTCACGGCCCCTGAATTTGTTTGTTTCCGAGTTGTATATCAGCATCCCGTTGACGCCAGTGAGAGCATTCTGATCTGCGGTGGTCAATCTCGGAAGCAGAAGCGCGCCGTCTGTTCCCGCGATTTCGAGCGCGGCGGAGGTCGCGGGAGTTGTTGTTCGGATGCCGATGTTTCCGTAAGAGCCGACGCCAGCCGCCGGGCCGACGAAGAGGGTGGGAACTGTGCTGTTGAACCCGATTCCGAGAGAGTTGGCGGTGTTGTTTGTCATTCTATTTGAATCGTCCACCCCTGTGCCGAGCGCGATAGTGTTGGCATTCGGGCCTGCTGTAATCCATTGTCCGGCGGCGATTGAGTAACCGCCGCTTGCGGTTGTATATGAGCCCATCGCGGTCGAGGCGATGCCGCTTGCGGTTGTGTTCACTCCCATCGCGGTCGAGTAATCTGCGCTTGCGGTTGTGCCTGAACCCATCGTGGTCGAGGTATAGCCGCTTGCGATTGTCACTTCACCCATTGCGGTCGAGTTTTCGCCGCTTGCGGTTGTCCTAAAGCCCATCGCGGTCGAGACAACGTTTATTGCGGTTGTCTCAAAGCCCATCGCGGTCGAGTAATCTGCGCTTGCGTTTGTGCCTGAACCCATCGCGGTCGAGTCTACGCCGCTTGCGTTTGAGAGAGAGCCCATCGCGGTCGAGGCATAGCCGCTTGCTATTGTCGCTTCACCCATCGCGGTCGAGCTGCTCTCGCTTGCGGTTGTGCCATAACCGGATGCGAAGGAATAAGCGCCGACGTTTGCGTTGTCCCATTGGCCGCCATCTGCTAGCCCAGCTCGGAACGCTGATTTTGATGCGTCCCAGAACATTCTAGACTCTGTATAGCCGTTATATGTGCCATAAAAGTTCACATCATATCCGGCGGCTCCCGTGTTCGCGCCCACTGTCAGCCCGCCCGTCATCGGCACGCTGCCGTTTGCCATGAAATCCCCGCCGCCGCCGCCGAATGCCGCCCAGCCGCCGCCGCCGTTTTTGTATTCGAGCGTCCCCGCGCTGTCCCTGAATCCATAGCCGCCCGCGCCCGTTGTCGCTCCGAAGTTTATGTAGCCGTCCGCCGGAGCCTTGAAAGCCGCCGCCGCGTCCGTCGTTATAGTTCCGCTTGAGTAAATATTTCCCTGCGGGTCAACGGAGAACCGCAGTTGCCCGCTGTGATAGTATTGAGTCAGGTCTCCCGCGCTCACGCTTTCCACCACAAACGACGGCGCAGGATTTGCCGGGTCGGATGACTTGAAGTAAGCCACAGCGTCCGCCGGGCCGGTTTGTTCCACGCTAAGGCTGGCGGTCGCCGCTCCCTGCGCCACAGCCAGCGCGCCCGTCATCGGCACGCTGCCGTCGGACATAAAATCCCCGCCTGCAACCGGAAGATTAGTCAGACCTGCGCCGTCGCCGACGAACGCCGCAGCCGTCACTGTTCCGGTGGCGGCGGTAATATCTCCCGCGACTGTCACATCGTTCGCCACTGTAAGCGCGCCTGACATGGTGTCGCCCGAAACTTTGATATAAGCGCCGTCATGCGCATGCGCGGCGGTGGCGAACGCCGCCGCCGCCTGCCCGCCCAGAGTCGCAGCGTCAACGCTCGTCAGCAGAGAGCCGTCTCCGTCAAACGCTCCGTCGAAAAGCGGAGCCGCAACTGTTCCTGTCGCCGTGATTGTGTTGTTCACCGTGAGCGCGCCGGACATCGTGTCGCCCGTTTTCGCCACAGCCCCGCCCGCCACCGGAAGATTAGTCAGTCCCGCGCCGTCGCCGACGAACGCCGCTGCTGTGACAGTGCCTGTGGCTGCGGCTATATCCCCCGCAGAGATTATCCCGCCCTGCGCCGTCAGCGCGCCGGACATCGTGTCGCCGGACACCTTGATATAAACGCCGTCATGCGCGTGCGCGGAAGTGGCGAATGCCGCCGCCGCCTGCCCGCCCAGAGTCGCAGCGTCAACGCTCGTCAGCAGAGAGCCGTCTCCGTCAAACGCTCCGTCGAACAGCGGAGCCGTAACTGTTCCGGTCGCCGTGATTGTGTTGTTTACCGTCAGCGCGCCCGACATCGGCACGCTGCCGTCGGACATGAAATCGCCGCCCGCAACCGGGAGATTGGTCAGTCCCGCGCCGTCGCCGACGAACGCCCCCGCAGTGACAGTGCCAGTGGCGGCAGTTATGTCCCCCGCAGAGACTATACCGCCCTGCGCCGTCAGCGCGCCTGACATCGTGTCGCCGGACACCTTGATATAAACGCCGTCATGCGCGTGCGCGGAAGTGGCGAACGCCGCCGCCGCCTGCCCGCCGAGCTTGTCCGAGTTCAGAGACATCGCGGCGGGAACCACTCGCTCGCGCGGGGTCAATGTCTGGCCTCCCACGACGACTTCCAGAAAAACGTCCGAGCCGGCCCAGTCGATTGCCGCCAAGTCGCACCCGCCCGCTTCCGAGCCTATCTCGTAGCTGAACCTGCCCCGCGTCACCGTCACCGATTGCGGGTTGGTCGAACAAAGCTGCGCTCCGCCTGTGACCGCGCTGAACAATCGGAACTCCATCGTCGCCGGCCCGTTCATCGGCAGCCCGCCCTGCGTGATGTAGCCCTGATAGTTGAGCCTTTGCGGCGTGGCGAATATTATCGCCGTCGTCAGCGCGAAAGCGACTCCGATTATTGCCGCCGGAATAAATTTCTTTCTTGTCATGACAACGCCTTCCCTTCATGTTCAGATGATATTTAGGGGGGTGTGTTAAGTTCGGTTGAATTAGAATTTTCTTCATTATATCAATATTAATCTGGATAACATGATACTCTCATATAGAGAATTTGTCAATCAGCGCAAAGGCCCGCAACCGCCTCGCGGGGCGCGCCGGCAAGACGAAAAAACCGCTTCAATCCAATAAAAAAACTGTTGAAAAACGCACAAAACGCACATAAAATGTAACTGCAACTATAGGGAGGCGACTAGCGGGATGGATGTTTATACGATTGTGGTGGGGTTTTTAGAGACGAATTGTTATGTTGCGACGAACGGCGTAGGCGACGCGGTAATCATCGACCCCGGCGACAATCCTGACAGAATTCTGGAATTCATATCGAAGAGATCTTTGCGGGCCTCCCGCGTTCTGTTGACGCACGGCCACAACGACCACATCGGCGGCATCGAACAAATCATGCGCGCGCTCAACCCTCAGGTTCTTCTACATGAGAAAGAGGCAGACTTCGTAGGGCTTCCGCCCGCCGGACGACGCTTTTTCGACCCCGCCGACGCCGCCCCCGGTTTCGCCCTCCTCAAAGACGGCGACGAGATACCTTTCGGCGACATCCGCATAAAAGCGTTCCACACGCCCGGCCACACTCCCGGCGGAGCATGCTTTCTGGCCGACTCCGTTTGCTTCACCGGAGACACCCTTTTCAACGACGGCGTCGGCCGCACCGACTTCGAGGGCGGCAGCCATAAAAGCCTCATAACTTCCATCAACTCGAAACTTCTCACCCTTGACGACGACGTGAAGATTTATCCCGGCCACGGCTCTTCTTCCACAATAGGCCGCGAACGCAGATATTTTCAATAACAGCCCCGCGCACAATATGAATAAAGCTGATTTTGTTTTGAACGAAGTTCAACAAAATCGGCGTCCGGGAGTTTTTTCGGAAGGGGCGCGGGGAAACCGGTTTTTGCAAAAAACGGCTGCCCCGCAAACTTGCGAGTAAATCTATTTAAGCGTCAGTCGCGGCCGGATTTCCCCGCCCGCATCTGTCTCTGATGAAATCCGCTATCTCGTTCACCAGCGTCCTGCCGAACATGCCGATTGCGATGTGTCCGCACGGCATCACGCGCGACCGCTCTATTCCCCATTTCCTTTGAAGCGATTCCACGTTCTCAATAGGTATCATCATGTCGAACTCGCCGGCGATGGGGTAAATATTATCGGGCGACACTTTCGGCTTAAAGCTGCAAGGCGTTATCACGCGCCAGTTTTTTTCAACGGTTTCCAGCGAAATCCCGGCGGCCTTGAGGTCTCTTGCGATGGTGTCGCCGACGATGCTTTTGTCGATGTTTTCCAGCAGGTCTCCGGCGGCTATCACCGGGATGACGAACTTCGGGCGGTCGTCCGCGCAGGCGGTCAGCAGCGAGATGAACCCGCCGAGGCTCAGCCCGACCAGCCCGACCGGGCCTGAAAAATTGCCGTTAGTCCATGTCAGCAGCGACCGCACGTCGCACACCGACTGCCTGAACGCCTTCACCGTCTGCTCCATGTCGGCGGACATCATCAGGTCTCCGTCGTGAGAGCCGCGCGGCGCTCGCGGCCCGTGATACGGCTGGTTGTACATCACGCAGTTTATCCCGTATCTAGCCAGCAGCCAGCACAGCAGATAGTAATATGACGCGAACGCCCCGCTTTCCCGCCATCCGTGTATCACTATCGCGCACGGCGCGTCCGCTCCGTGAACCTCTTCCCGCGCCCGGAATATCCTTCCCACAACCTTGTCGTTTTCCTCGTGCCCGGACACCGTCTCGCTCCTGAATCTGAATCTGGAGACGAGCACGCCGCCCTTAACGTGTTCCGGCGTTATCGTCATCTCCGGCATCTTGATTCCGAGATTGTAGAACAACTCCGGCGACTCGAAATATTCCGGCCTGTTGAAGTCGGAGAGGTCGACGTTTGCGGGCGAATGTCTTTTTCGGCCCTTGGTGGCGCCTTCATACACCACTATGAACTTGTCAACCGAACGGGAAATGCTTCTATACACGGGTCTCATATTCGTCTCCCGCCGGATATCATAGCGCAGACGCGCGCAAAAGTCCGCAACCGGGAAACCCGCGCGGCCCGGACTCCGCCTCGCTTCAGAAAAATTCAACGGATGATTTTATCGCGCTCATCGCGCTCGAATGCTTCGAGAATGAGTCCGACGGCGCGGCAAAATGAAAATACAAGACCCCAAGATCATATTCGAGAACCGCGACGTCCATCTTGATGAAACGGCTCTTGTGGTCCATCGCGCTGGCAGTGAAAAACTCGGCTTTCTTTCCGCCGATAACCGTCTCTCCCGCTTTCCCCATCTTCGCTTTTTTCAGCGCGCCGAACAGGTCCATCATATAATAATTCTCGCTTCCTATCTCCCCGCTGACTGATTCCCAGACGTTTTTCTTCCGGCCCGAAGAGGCGTTGCCGGGAGAGAGATACATGTTGGCGATCACCGTCGGGTCGGACTCGGAGACGAACATGATTTTTCTGGCGAAACCGAGGTCCAGAACCTTCATCCTCATTCCTTTGGGGCAGCGCACCCTGAACTTGTAATAAGCGTCCTGATACGTCGAGTCGTCCAAGTATGTTTTGATTCCGGCGTCGATGACGCCGGAGTCGAGAGGGCCTAACTCAATTCCGGCCAGATCGGGTTTGGGCCTGACTCCGAGCGCGACGCCGATGTGACCCTTCTCATTGAACGAGCTTGCGGTGTCCAACTGAATGTGCAGCGCCCCCGGAAAGAACGCCAGATTAGACGCGTCAACGTCCAGCCATTCCCCGTCGATGTATATCTGGTTCCAAACGTGGTATCCGTACTGGCCCGCTATGTATCTCTGCCCGAAAACAAACCTTGTCGGCACTCCGCTTATCCGCGCCAGCGTGGCGAATAGCACGGCGAAGTGCTTGCAATCCCCGGATTTCGACATGAGTATCACCGACGCCGGTTTCACATAGAACGCGTTGATGTCTTTCGGTTTTATGTTTCTAATCAGCCAGTTGAATATTTTTTTCGAGATTTCCAGCGGGTCGGTCTCTGAGCCGACGATGTTTCGCGCGAGACTGACGAGCGACTTTTCCTCCGTCTGTATGATTGAGTCCGCGACAAGATAAGAATCGAGTTCGGCCTCGTCCAAGGGCAGGGAGCGAACCGCCGGCTCGTCTCCGGGCAATCGCCTTATCGTTTCTATTTCCGCCTCGAACAATCCCGGCTCGACCTCTTTGACGCTAATCAGCCTCTGCCTCGGCCCTTCAAGCTTTAACTTGTCAGGCGTCGCCTCGCTCCAAGATATTTTTGCCGTCGCCCGCTCGACACCATCCGGCGTCCCTATGAAATTACCCCTCGCCGAATCCCTCGACTCCTCTATCAGCGCGTTCACGTCGATTACCGCCGGCTTGATTTTTTCCGGGTCCGCGTCGAACGCCAATCTCATGTCGTGTCTTTTGACATAGTCGAATTTCCTTATGACCGCGCCATCCGCCTCTATCAGGGCGAGTTGATTGAACTTCTTGTGTCCCTTGTCGAAAACCCATACCGCGTAAAGGTCCGCGTCTCCGTCGCGCGCAGGGAAAAAATCAATTGTCTTTGCGGTGACCTCGATGTCGGCGCACGCCTCCTCCGACCGCTCGTTTTTTTTATCCCGCGATTTTCCCATAGCGGACATCGCCTCGTTCAAATCCATCGCCGTCAATATCGTAAGCTCCAACTCTTTGCCGACGGCCAACCCATCCGAGGCGATCTTCCCGTAAAGAAACGGCTCCGACACATAAACAGCTTCTTCCTCGAACGCCCGGGAGGGCGTCTTATAGAATATTGTTTCACCGCAAATCAACCTGAACATGAGCCTAAGCTCGGCGTCCATCTTCGGATCCGATATCGACTTGTCCCTGCATAAAGATTCCAAGCTCATTCCTGCGGCCAGCGAACTCACTAAATTGCGAGCCATATTTCTCCCCATCTTCAAATAGACTTCCGACACCGACTCCAACTCTCCGTATTTGTTCTGTTCCGCTGTTGTTTTTATCGAATACTCAAGCTCGCCAATGCGCGTTTTGCGCCGGCATTCGAAACTCCTCAGAGACATGTCCTTGACCGCGACTTCGGACTTGCACTCCGCATCGGAAAACACTTTCATCGACGCATCTTCGTCGGGGCTTATCACTTCGGTGTCATAGAAATATTCTTCCGCGTAAGTATGAATTTCGCCGGAACTGTATTTGTCCATCCACATGATCCCGGCGGGCTGGTCTTGAAAGTAAATGAGATAAGACAATTCAACTTTGCCGCTGTTTTTGCATGCGGGGCTGGGAACAGCCGAGGCGTCGCCGAAAAAGTGCGCCGCCGGAATAATCGCCTCTCCTTCCAGCGAGGTTGAGAAATGCCTTATCAAAACTTTGCCGGCGCTTTCAGGATAAAGCTGAACGCTCATTTTCGACGCGGCAGGACGCCCCCGGTAAACTTGCCTTTCGTATCCTAAATCCCCTCCCGAATTTATGTATATTTCCACCAAGTCCGGCAGGTCGCCCGGCTCCGCTCCCGACCCGAAATCCAGAACGATTTCCCTGACCACCGGCGGATTCGCCGCGTCTCCCGCCTTGTAAACAACCTCAAGCGGAAGCTCGTCTCTCCTCTTAAAACCGGCTTCCTTCGCTCCATTCACATTTGTTTTTTTTCCGCTGTAAAGCCCGACCGTTTCTGAAATAAAGAATTCGGAATCCAGATTTGCGCCGTATGCCGCGCCGCAGAAAATCACGCAGATGGCCAAGAAAAACGCAGCCGCTTCGGTTGCCCTCATCGTTTGTCCCCAAGTTGATTCGTGTCGCTTCTCGGTCAATTATATTTGCCCCGTCGCGCAAACGCAACGCGGCGCGACAAAAAAGCGCGCGGCAGTCCGCCGCGCGGCATTGTCGCGGCGAACGCGGAAATTTGCTAAGATTCATTTGAGCGGAGAGGGAGGGCGAGGCGCGTCGCCGCTCGACGCCGGTTGCGAGGTTCTTTGATGAAGGCGGTTGTGATAGTTCTTGACGGAGTGGGAATCGGGGCGCTGCCTGACGAGCGGGCTTACGGCGACGCCGGGGCGGACACGCTCGGCAACCTGTCTCGCGCTCGCGGCGGGCTTCGTCTGCCGAACCTGCAACGGCTGGGACTGGGAAACATAGCGGACATCGCGGGGGTTCCGCCCGCCGCGCGCCCGGAGGCGTCTTTCGGACGCATGGCGGAGGCGTCCGCCGCAAAGGACTCGACTTCCGGGCACTGGGAGATAGCCTGTCAGCCACGCAAAACGCCGCCCTCGACATATCCGGACGGTTTTCCGCCGGATGTCGTGTCGATGTTCGCTGAAAAGACGGGGTTGACGCCTATCGGCAACAAGGCGGCGAGCGGCACGGCGATAATCGAAGAGCTTGGCGCGGAGCATCTGCGGACGGGCCGCCCCATCGTTTACACCTCGGCGGACAGCGTGTTTCAGGTAGCCGCGCACAAGGACGTCATGCCGGTCGAGGAGCTTTACCGCGTCTGCCGGGTCGTCCGCGAAGAGATAATGACAGGGCGGCCCTTTTCGATTGACAGGGTGATAGCCAGACCGTTCGAGGGAGAGCCGGGGGCGTTCAGGCGTATGCGACTGCGACGAGATTTCTCCATTCCGCCGCCGTATCCGACTCTTTTGGACATGGCGCGGGAGGCTGGCGTTTTCGTCTTCGGCATAGGAAAGGTGGACGACCTGTTCGGCGGACGCGGGTTCGACGACTGCGTCCACACAAGCTCGAACGCGGACGGAATCGAGCGGCTGCGGGCGGCGCTGTTGGAAAAAAGGCCGAAAGATAATAGAATGTTAATCTTCGCCAACCTGATCGATTTCGATCAGGAGCATGGGCATAGAAGGGACGAGGAGGGTTTCGCTAAGGCGCTTGAGGAGTTCGACGCGGCGCTGCCGGGCCTGCTGGCAGGGCTTGGGCCGGACGACATGGCGGCGGCGACCGCAGACCACGGCTGCGACCCCACCCTCAAGAGACACACCGACCACACGCGGGAGTATGTCCCGCTGCTCGTGGCCGGAGGCGGCGCGGGGAAACCTCGCCCGCTTGGGACTCGCGAGTCGTTCGCGGACTTGGGCGCTTCTGTGGCCGCGTTCCTCGGTCTTCCGCCCGTGCCGAACGGAGTTCCTTTCATCCCGGCGAAGGATTAAATATATGGTCAATGCGATACAAAAACTTATTCAGTCCCGCGCGGCGCACATCGCCGCCGTCGCTCTTTTGCTTCTTTGTTTCTGCGAGACCACTCACGCGGCGAAACCGGAAAAACCCGCAAAACAAACCGTTACCATCAAGGCGGACCGCTTCGAGGGCGACCTCGACGCGGAGATACTTTCGGTGTCCGGCGGGACGGTCATCGAAACAGACGGGCTGAAGATAACTGGCGACAAGCTGGAGCTTAACAGGAAAACGAACATGGCGCGGCTGTCCGGGACGCCCGCAAGAGCGTACGCGGCGGCGCGCGGAAAAGACTCAGGCGCGGGAGCCGCCGATCTTAAAACAGCGGTTTGGAAAATGGACAGCGGCGGGTTTCCGGGAACTAAGATAGCCGAATTCGCGAAGGCGGCGGAGCGGACGCCGGGCGCGGCGGGAGCCTCGTCGGTGATAGCCGCCGTATCAATATCAGCGGAAATCGACCGGGGGCTGATAATCGCCGAAGGCGGATGCTCGGCTCTCAGCGCGGAAGGCGGAGCGGTGATGTTCGCGCAGACGGGCCGCGCGACAGCCAAAGTGTCCGCCGAAGGCGGAGACGCCGGGAGCGGCTCAAGGCTGCTGTGGGCGGAGAGCCGGGAGAACGCGAAGGTGTTCTACGCGGCCCCGGCGGCGGAGGACGGCAGCCGGGAGGAGTTTGTGATATCCGCCGGGAGGTTCCGGTATGACGCCGTCGCGGCGCTGTTCGAGGCGTCCGGCACGGCGAGGATCGAGTTCGAGGACGGGGAACTGGCGGCGGAATCGCTGATAGGCAATCTGCCGGGAGGCGAAGGCTCTACGGGCGACGGCGGGAAAGTGGCTCTGCGAGGGACGGTCTCCGGCAGGATAGGCGCGCTCAGCGTCTTCGCCGGGGAGATATCCGTCGCGCTGGAAAACGCTGCGTCGAGAGAGAAGCGCGAGAAAGCGGCGGCGGCGAAGAAGAAGAAAGATTCAGAGACGGAAGGCGCGGACGGAAAAGAAGGCGAGAGCCAAGAGCGCCGAGCGCGCTCGGCGACGCTGACGGCAGGCCGCGCGGACATCGACCTGCCCGGCCGCTTCGCGGACATTTCAGGCGGCGCAACCTTGGAAACTTCCGACGGCAACAAGTTCTCGGCGTCCGGCGGCAGAATCGAGTTCGGCGACGATCTGGCGTCGGTGAAAAAGATACGGATGGAAAACGTGCGGATACAATACAACATGGA
This sequence comes from bacterium, assembly GCA_029573925.1. GTDB lineage: Bacteria > UBP15 > UBA6099 > UBA6099 > UBA6099 > UBA6099. The sequence goes on along the minus strand of JAKQBV010000392.1, from coordinate 5,967 downwards.
GAGCGAGGCGCTCGCGCCCGCCGGGGGGAAACCCTGATGGAACAGTGTCTCAGAGGCGAGGGGCTGGTTAAATCCTACAAACAGCGGAAAGTGGTCAGCGACGTCACGCTCGACGTCTCTCCCGGCCAGATAGTGGGCCTGCTCGGCCCCAACGGAGCCGGCAAAACAACCACCTTCTACATGCTCACCGGCATAGTGTCTCCCAACAAGGGCAAAATCTTCCTCAACGGGGAGGATGTCACCCGGCTGCCGATGTACATGCGCGCCCGCAACGGCATGGGCTACCTCCCTCAGGAGGCGTCAATCTTCCGCAAACTCAGCGTCGAGGACAACCTCCGCCTCATACTCGAACACCAGAAGATTACGGAGAAACAGAGGAACGAAAAAATCGACTCGCTGATAGAGGAGTTCGGCATCGGCCACATCAGGAAGTTGAAAGGAAGCGTGCTTAGCGGCGGGGAGCGGCGCAGGGTGGAGATAGCGCGCGCGCTGGCCACCGACCCGGCGTTCCTGCTGCTGGACGAGCCTTTCACAGGCATCGACCCCATCTCCGTTCAGGAGCTTCAGGAGCTGATGCGCAAACTCAAGGGCCTCGGCATGGGCGTGCTCATCACCGACCACAACGTGCGCGAAACGCTCGAAATCACCGACAGGGCGTACATCATGTACGACGGGAAAATCCTGATATCCGGCACGTCGAAGGAAATCATACAGGACGAGATGTCGCGGAAACACTACCTCGGAGACAGGTTCAGGATGGACATCGACGAAGAGGAGGGGGAGCCGAAGGAGAGCTAGCCCGCGTTTTTTGACATCGCGGTCCGGAGTCCGGAGGCGCCGAACGGCGCTATGAAGCTTACCGACAGAGCCGTCCTCGGAGAGATAGTCCCGACGTTCGCTTTCGGCGTTCTCGCGTTCACCGCGCTGCTTCTGGGGGTCGGCGGGATATACGAAATAATCCGGCTCGCCGCCGACTACTCGGTTAGCGCGCCCACCGTCGTCAAGGTGTTCCTGCTGAAGATGCCGTGGATCGTGGCGCTCACGCTTCCGATGTCGGCCCTGTTCAGCGTGCTTCTGGCGTTCAGCCGGTTCTCGACGGACCTAGAGATGACGGCGTGGCGCTCCGGAGGGGTCAGCTTCTCCCGGCTTCTTGCCCCCACTCTCGTTTTCGGCCTGACCGTCAGCGTCCTCACCCTTCTGATGAACGACACTCTGGCCCCTATGGCCAACACCGAATTCAACGCGCTGGTGGACCAGATAAAAGTTGAGGCTGGAGAAAATATACGGAAAGAAAACGCGCTGATACCCGAATTCGGAGACGAGGGACTGAAAAGCGTGCTTTACGCGGACTCGATGGAAGGCAGGCGGCTGGTGGACGTGTGCTACACGCAGATGGAAAACGGGCGGGTCTCGAAAATCACCATCGCGCGGGAAGCGGTCTGGGTGAACAACGTCTGGCGCTTCAGGAACGGCTCGCAACTGCTGTTCAACTCCGCCGGAGAGCTTAAAAACCTTGTAACGTTTGAAAGGCTGGATATAATATTTAAACAGAAGCTGGAAGACATGGCCCGGCAGAAGACTCGCGCGGGCGACTACACATTCAGGGAATTGAAGGACAGGATAGAACTGCTGGAGAAGCAGCAAATCGAAAAAACGGCGCTAAACAAGCTGAAAGTGGATTTTCACAGCAAACTGGCCATCCCATTCGCTAGTTTCACTTTCGTCCTGATAGCCGCGCCGTTGGGGCTGAAGCCGCAGAGGTCCGGCTCATCTGTGGGATTCGGGTTGAGCATAATTATAATTTTAATATATTATATATCGCAGATGATACTGCGAGGGTTGGGACAGGCGTTTCTGAACCCGGCGCTCGCCGCGTGGTTGCCGAATATCGCCCTGATGATAGCCGGAGCAGCGCTTTGTTACAGGGCATCAAGATAAATACGCGCCCGGCGGGGCGTTCAACTTTTCCGCCGCACACGGGAGGGATTCCAATGAAAACCATGAAAATCGTCATCAAAGGCAACAACGTGAAAGTGACCCAGTCGCTTCGCGATTACGTAAACGACAAGATCGGCCGGCTCTCGAAATACTACGACAAAGTGTCCCGCGCGGAAGTCGAGTTGCAATATCAAGACAACAAGAGCGCCGAGGAAACCCAGCGGGTGGAAGTCACCCTGACCGCCAACGGCTCCATATTCCGCTGCGAAGAGGCCTCCATCAGCATGTACGCCTCAATCGACATCGCCGCCGAAAAACTCGAACGCCAGCTCAAACGCTTCAAACAGAAACAGGTCGGACGCGGGCGCGGAGTGAAACACAGCGCGGAACTAGACCCCATCGCCCCGCCTTACGAAGACACGCCCGGCAAACGCGAACCGGAAATTGTTAGGACTAAAAAGTTCGCCGTCAAACCCATGACCCCCTCCGAGGCCAGCCTTCAGATGGAGATGCTCAATCACAGCTTCTACGTCTTCCTGAACTCGGATACGGACCAGATAAACGTGCTCTACGCGCGCAACGACGGCGACTTCGCCCTCATCGAGCCGGAATACGAATAAGCTCAAATTACGGATTATCAGTGTTGCGTTTTAAGGGAAACTTTTACAACTTTCCCTTATGCCAATTATTTTTTAGATGATTTAACCCACAATCTGTTTGCCATTCTCAAAGTTTTATCTTTGCATGACGCTGTTTTTATTCATAACTAGCGGGTAGATTCATCTAACAAATCGTCATATTTCCTATAATCAAATTCACGCCGGCGCCGAAAGCAACGCTTCTCTTCCATGTTCGGCGCAACGGAAAAATCGTTAAACAACCAAAGCGCTAATTGGCGATATCCAGCATGTCGTTTTCCCAAGCGATAACGAACGATTCGACTACCGCAGGGTCGAACTGAGAGCCGGAGTTGCGCTTGATTTCCTCGACCGCTTCGGCGGTGGAAAGTTTTTCTCTATGCGGGCGCGGGGAAGTCATGGCGTCAAAGGCGTCCGCGACGGCAAGTATGCGGGACGCTAAGGGGATATCCGCTCCGGCAAGCCCTTCGGGATAACCGGTTCCGTCCCAGCGTTCATGGTGGCGGAGAACAGCGGCGCTGACTTCTTTCTCTACGCCTATGGGATTTATTATCTCGCATGAAAGAGCGGCGTGTTTCTTTATAATATCCATTTCCGAGGAATCGACTACGGATGATTTAAGCAGAATGGCGTCGGGAACGGCGAGTTTTCCGGCGTCATGTGTCAATCCGGCGACGCGGAGTATTTCGCGAAGCTCGATGTCGTCCGGGCGCATGAAGCCGGCGACGCATTCGGCAAGTTTGGCTACCCGTTCGGCATGCCCCGCGTGGCAAGGGTCTTTTGATTCAAGGGCTTTCGACAGCGAGGCGACCGCGCCCATAAACATCTCGTTCTTCTGGTTCATGAGCAACGAGTTCCTTACGGCCACTGCGGACTCGCTCGATATCATGTCCAGCAGGGCAAGGTCGTCTTCGTCGAACTCCGCGTCCCCTTTTTTGTTTATCGCCTGCAGCACGCCTGAAACCTCGTTGTCCGAGCGCAGAGGAACGCACAGCACGGAGCGGGTGACGAATCCCGTCTTTTTATCCAGCGAACCGTCGAATCGGGAATCGCTATGGACATCGTTGCAGATGATGGGAGCGCCCGACGTCGCGCAAGCCCCGGCTATGCCCGTCGAGGCTGAGATTGAAACTTTCTCCAAATCGCGTTTCTTTTCGCCTGTGACGACATGGAAGACAAGATTCTCTTTTTCATTGTCAAGCAGCAACAATGATGCGGCCTCTACTCCGAGTATGTCCTTTGCCGCGTTCATCACCGCCGACAGAACGTCCGACAGAGAAAGACTGCTGTTGACGGCATGGCTGACGTCCAGAAGCCGTTGTTTTCTTTCGACATCATTCTTCATGCCCTCTATGAGGCGCTCGTTTTCAAGGGTCATCGAGATGACCCCGGCGAGGCTTTCAAACACTTCTGACAACTGGGCGGGGCTTTTGACTTCCTCGTCGTCGATGTTGACGCCTTCGAGCACTCCTATCACTCTGTCTCCGGATTTCAGGGGCACGGCGATTAGAGACCGAGTGCTATAGCCTACCGTCTCGTCTATGGTTTTGTAGAAGTCCCTGTCTTTTTCGGTGTTCTCGATGAGGACGGTTTCGCCGGAGGCGATGACTTTTCCGGCGATGCCCTTTGCGGCGTCCATTTTGACGCCGGTGAGTTCGCCTTCTTTCTCGCCTCTGACCATGAAAAATTCGAGTTTGTCTCCTGAAGCGTCAAGCAGAAGTATGGAAGCGCCCTCCATCTCGACTAGGCTGAATATGCGGTCCATGATGAAATTCAGCGTCTGAATAGGAGTCTCGGAGCGCGGGAGCATGCGGGTGATTTCCTGAACTATGTCCAGTTTGAAGTTCGCTAGTTTGAGTTCGATTTCAAGGTCCAGAGCGGACTGATTTTTGTCAGACATTATCGTCACCTCGCGCGCTTTGGCGGGCGTCTCGGAGCATCTCTTCGATCTCCACGGCGCAAACCCTGAATTTTTCCAGCAGAAGGGCGGCGTCCGAGCCTTCGTATTTTCTGATGAACGATTCGGCCCCCGCTCCCACCTTGCTGATTTCCATAAGGCCGGCGAGCGCGGCGCTCCCGGCGATGGTGTGCACCCTTATTGCGGCCGACTTGACGAACTCCGCCGCGTCGCAACCGCCCTCAAGCCGCGCGCAGTCGGCCTTTATCCCGTCCACTATCTCCCCGATTTCCTCAAGCGCTATCTCTCTGATGTCCATTTTCTCCCCCTCCGTGAAAAAGTCTTCGCTCATGATGCTGCCGCCCTATGTTTTCAGTTTTCCAAAGCGCTTCTTATTACAGTGACGACCCGGCTCGGCACGAAAGGCTTCAGGATGTAGTCCTTTGCTCCGGCCATCACGCAGTCGAGTATCTGCGATTTGTCCCGCTCTGAAGAAATCATCACCACGCGGGCCTTCGGGTTGTCTTTTTTAATCGCCTTCAAAGTTTCCACGCCGTTCATGTTAATCATCGCTATGTCGCAGGTGACTAGGCTGGGGCGGAGCTGCCTGTAAAGCTCGACGCCTTCCGAGCCGTCTTCCGCTTCTCCCGCCACGCGCAGGCCCATCTTTTCCACGATGAGCCGCAGCGTTTTCCTCACCGCTTTTGAGTCGTCGATGACAAGGACGGTCTTTGCGCGCGCTCCGGACTTTCTCATGCCCTGCGCCGTCTCGTCGAATGAAGACATGTAAATCGTCTTCTCCTCGGCGTCCCATTTGAAGCTGGCGAACTTCGTTTCCTTTTTCACGTTGAAACGCGCGTCTCCGATGAATATGACCGCGCCCGGATAAGCCGCCTGCTCCACCTCGGCCATCGCGAACTGGTTGAATATCCGCGTCGCGTTCAACTCAGTCAACTCTTCCTTCATCTGGTCTTGAATTTTTAGCATCTTCATCATCTTGCCGCGTATCTCGCCCAGCCTGTCTATGTCGTCAAAGTTCGTCCTCGACACGAATTCATAGTTCTTCTGAAGCTCTTTTATCTGTTTCTGAACGGCCTGCAGTTTGGCGACGCCTTCGAGGTATTTGCGCTGAACCTCGAACCGGTATCCGCACTGGACGACGGTGGTCGGGTGGGTGGCGGTTCCGAGGTTGCGGCAGGCGACGCGGTCGAAGGCCATCGTCCTGCCCCCGATTATCGCGCCCTCGTTCGTCATCGCCAGAACCTTGCCGTTTGCGCTGGTGAAGCTGTTCATAATCGCGTTTTCGACCACCACATTGCCCTCGCACTCGATGGTCGAATTCTCTATGAACTTTGCGTATATGTTGCCCTCGGCCGTCACTATGCCTTTGCCGCGCGTGAGGATGCCGCGTTTGACCACGATGTCGCCGCCGGCGCTGACTCGCGCGCTCTGTATGGTGTTCTCCACTATCACGTCGCCCCTTGCGTCCACCGT
>JAKQBV010000391.1 GCA_029573925.1 bacterium | reverse complement strand
CGCGCCTATGTCGCAGCCTTCATTGCTTGATTCTTGCCTTTGGGCGGATAACAACGCCGCTAGCCAAACCGCTGACGCCACGATGCTTCATGTTTCTTGCCGCCTGAGTTCTGAATAAAACTCTTTTTCAGGGAGGACTATCTATTGTTCAAACACCAAACGCCGCGCTTGGCATTCGACATATAGCATTGAAAAATCAAGAGCGCGTTCGTCGCATGTTATAACTTGCTGTACTCTTTGATCATCCTCGCGCTGAAGGCGTCGTATGCGGCTTTGAATTCGGAGAGAGTCTTTTTAACCGATCCGAACTCCGGCCATTGCGCCGGAGCGTGACCTCTCGATCCGAAATCTCCATCAATTTCAGCAGACTTCAAAACTTTTTTAAGCTCGGAGTTAAGTTCATATCCGACCACAAAGTCAGGAATCCGGTTTAATCTATCGACAACATCCTGACCGAAATCATCTCTAATAGATTCGACATAGTTATTGAGATTGAAATCGCTCTGAAGAGACATCTTCCTGACATTTTCCTGATGGTTGCCGAATTCAGTGTGAACCATATTGTTTGCGGCTAGAGTCCAGTATGTGTCTTCTGGTTTTCTCTTCGAGGCAGGCAGATAGTTTATCCTATCCATAATGAAGCGCGCCTGATCCATGCCGAGGTCGTATGTGTCGCAGATGTATTCCGACCATTTTTCGTAGTTGCGCTCTGAAAAGAAAATATGCCATACCCTGCGGGCGACGAGAGTTCCGGATTTTTCAATATCGCTTTCCATCTGCTCAAGCTCAGTCTTGGAAATGATGTCCTTGAGAGCAGCGGCGACATTTGCGTCGATGGTTTTCTGCGTGCCGAAACGAGTCGCCGCGATGACCGCCGCTTCATAATTGGAAGCTGATTTTGCGGCTTTCTCGGAACCATTCGCTTTCGCCAGCGCTAGAACTTTCTTCAAAGCTTTCTCCGCGCCGATTTTCTTCTTCAAAGACGCAAATAGAGATTCGAGCTTTGCTTCGCGGAGATGACTTTCAAACCTTCCTCCCATATTGGTCATGTAAAGCTGGGTAGGAAGAATGCCCATGTTCATAGCTGAAGCCATTCCGGCGATTTCTTCAAGAATCATTGTGACCTGTTGCGCAACGGTATATACCACGGTGACATTCGAGCCTAATCCGAATGAGTTAATGGATCGAGCGATTTTTCTAGCCGCAGGATGGCAGGCCGCCACTTTTATCACAAGATTGGCTCGTCCTTTTTCCGCGGGAGATTCATATCCGGCAAGCAAATAAGAATCATAAACGCGCAGGTTCTCTTCGGCGAGTTTCAGAGCGTTTAGAGCGTCGGCAATGCTTTCATCGGCTTTATGCGCAATATTGGGATTCAGTTGGAAACTCACAACGCCTCCTCCTGATTCATCCCGAAGATTGTGGAAAACTGGTCTAAACACATGAAGGTTATCCCAAAGCGCTAGCAAAGTGGCAAAAAGGGCTATCTCGTCCGAATGCTTGGAAGGATTCGCCCGCCATATCTCGCGCATCGGATGGTCGGCGGCGGCTGCGATGAATCTCTCAGTTAATGCTGGATCGTCGTCATACGCTTTGGCTGCCAGAACGGGATTGGTTGAAACCTGTTCGAAACCCAGATGTCGAAGCCATCTTAGCCCTAGAGCGTAATCGTTCCCGAATTTGCAAACGCCTTCGGCAGACATTCTGTAATAGATATTGTTAAAAATCTCATCCGCTGCGGCGTCAAGGAAGTCGAGAGTGACCGGGCCGTCGCCGGCGACGGCGGCGCGAATCCTTTTCCCTGTAAGGGATGTCATGCTTGCGCCTCCCTGCACCAGTTCCATTCCTTTCAGGATTCTGTCCACTGCCGCAAAAGCTATGACGGGAGCTCCGTTTTCTTCAATTTCCATCGACTCCCACTTCAACAGAACTTCTTCTATGTTCGAAACGCTCAGTTCCGTTTCCCATTCATCGAGCCAGCCGCTTTCAAGCCCGAAGAAATTTAGAGCCAGTTCAAGAGCGAACTCATAC
>JAKQBV010000524.1 GCA_029573925.1 bacterium | reverse complement strand
CGACGCCTCTGTCCAGCAGCCGCGACGTGAACGCTTCGCTGGTGAACTGCGCTCCCTGATCGCTGTTGAATATCTCCGGCCGCCCGCGCGAAAGCGCTTCCTCCAGCGCATCAACGCAGAACGCCGCGTCCATGAAAATGGAATCGGGGGAATCGGGGTCAGGTCTGTAATTTGTAATGTTTGCCAAATAATATTGTTCAATCAAACAACGTCTTGATATTTTGTTTGGTAAGGTATTCGACTAAAAAATGGCGGTATTCGGCGATATCGCTCTACACGGCAGCCGGGAATGAATTCCCGGCAATGGCAAAGCGGCGATGAATCGCCGCAGTTTAAATCAAGACATCATTTATACAAAAAATCGAATAAAACTTTTCATTAGCAATTTGCGATAAGCGCTTCAGACTCAAAGGAAAGAACTTTGAGCATGGCACACATATAATGAGCAAAATCATCTAATAACAATTGTAAAGGCATATATACAACGAAAAGAAGCCGATTTTGTACAGAACGAAGTTCGGCAAAATCGGGTTATTGAGAGTTTTTTTCGGAAGAGGCTCGGGGAAACCTGTTTTTTGCAAAAAAATGGTTTCCCCGCAAACTCTGTAAATTTTATTAAGCTTTAGAATATCCGGCTGCCTGTGACCGCTTTTCGCGCTGTTCGGCGGCGCGGGTGACAAAAATAAAGCGGCGGCGCGTTTTGCGCGCCGCCGCGATATTGGCTGTTGTCGCCTTCGCTCTTACTGAACGGTGTATCCGAAGGAGTTGGTGTAGATGGTGAGGAAGTTGGAGCAGTTGAGCGGTATGGGCATGAAGGAATCGATTGAAGCGTTGGCTGCGGTGAGGGTGATGATGCGCAGGTAGCCGGAGGGGTTGTCGCCCAGCGGGGCGCGTTTGATTTTGCCGGAGAACTTGCCGCCATCGGCTTTGCCTGTCGGTTCCGCCGCGAACAGCATGCCTTCCATGATGTTTCCGCCCATGAGTTTCTGGATGTCGAGAACCATCATTCCGGTCTTCATCACGTGCTCGATTTTGTCTTTGCCGATTTTTTCAACATATTCTGCGCCCTGATCCATGAGCATGGGTAGGAACTTGTTCTGGACTTCTTTGTCCGTCGCGAGCGGGAGATTGATCCAGAGTTTTCCGACCATTGGCCTTCGCCCTGCTCGGTGTCGGGGTTGGTGATTTTGATTCCATAGAGCTGCAGGTAAGGCGGGTCAAGCGTTCCGCCGTTGAGTTTTCCGGCGAGAGAATAGTCAACATAAAGGTATTCGTTGTCGTATCCGGCTGCGAGGTCCACAAGGTCGGCGTCTGCGGGAACGATGTCGCGGGAATTCACGATGTCGGGAACGGCTTTGATCATAGCGCCGCCGCCTGAGACGGCGTTGCTGGTGACGTTGCCGTTGGAGTCTTCGACGCGGATGACGAAGTCAACTTTGGTTCCGGCGGGCTGGCCGGGGATCTGGCCTTTGTACGCGCCGTTGGCGCCCTTAAGCTCGACTTCTTTGCCGGCTTTGTAGTCGCCTTTGAGGAAATATACGAGTTTCACGGAAACGATTTTGGCGTCTCCATCCTCGTCGACGAGCGTGACTTTCACGGACACATCGGCGGGGGCTCCGGCTTTCGGCGCAATGAAGTCCACTTTGTCGATTGTCGCAAAAGTGGTCTCCATGATGTTGCCGAACGCGTCTTCCTCTTCCTCTTCGTCCCAGTCATCCCAATCGTCCCAATCGTCGGCTGCGAAAGCGGCGCTTCCGAGCTGCTTGGTGAGGGTGGGCGACACGAACGTCACTGCTGTGGCGAACAACATTACTAACAGCGCTGTCAAAATTGTTCTGATTTTCATACGCTCTCCTTTAAATTGTTTTTGTTTGTTATGTTCAAGGTTCCTCGCGAAACCTCTAATAAAAAATTGTGATTTGTTCCTTTGCTGTTTTTTCGCTTGAAAACAGGATTTTAACCCGCCAGCCTGTTTTCAGAATGTGCATCTTATCACCATCTCCGCGCAATGTCAATGAAATAAATAGCCCCCGCGCTTTCACTTTTTAAAAGTTTTTCCGTGACAATAAGCATCGACGGCGCTATGCCCTCGCGGCGGGGTTCCCGGATGCCGCGCGGCGCGGGGCGTCTCATCTAAAATCCGCCTTTATATCGAACGAGCCAGTTTCGGTCACCTCTGACATCTCGCCATTCAAGACGACCGGGGCCGCGACCGCCGCCGCCGGCAGCTTGATGAACAGAATGTCCGCGGCGAATCTGACATCGAGCGCTCCGGCCCACGTTCCCGCGTTGGAAAGATAGCCGTCGCAGAACGCTTCGACCTCGCCGGTTTTCGGGTCGTATTCAACGCCGTCTATCGAAAGCTCGACCTCTCTGATAAACCTCGCTTTGGTCGTGTGGACGTCAAACTCGAAACCCTCGAAGGCGGCGACGACGACTCCGTCTCCGGGATCGAACCCGGCGGCGACCCTCCGGACTTCCATAGGGGCGCGTTCTCTGTTAAGCAACATATAGCTTTTCGCCGCGCGCCTGAACATCCCGGCGTCGCCTCCGACGACCGTGTACAAGACCTTGGCTTTCGACGTGTAAAAATAGCCGGGGTCGGGCCTGAATGCCACTTCTCCGGCCTTCAGTTCCACCACCACGTCCACGTCCAGCTTGTCGCCTTCCCTTCCTGCGGGCTGAAGCCTTACCGATATGCCTTTTGTGTTGTACCCGTCGGGATATTCCTCTCCAACCTCGAGCTGGAAACCGCGCAGGATAACCGCGACTTTTTCGAACCCGGCCATGCCGATGGCGGCAAGGTCTATCCTCTCGAATGATTTCGCTCGCCCCCCGGCTACG
>JAKQBV010000374.1 GCA_029573925.1 bacterium | reverse complement strand
TCGGGGTCGTACCAGCGGGCGCGGTAGTGGTAGAGGGCGATGTCGGGGTCCCATTCCCGCCCTGTGAACGCGTACCGATTCGGGATGCAGGGCTTGCCTTTCGTTGCCGACGGACAACTCAACACAAAGTTCCCCCATGAGTCTGTGTAATGATACCTGTTCACCACATCCCCGTCCTCGTCTGTGATGGCGACGACGCTGCCGAGGTGGTTCGTGTGATAGAAATACTTCTTCATTCCCCGCTGAACGTAGAGCAGCCCGTCCACCCCGTCCATCGCGTATCTGGCCGTCGCGTTGTTGTTCAAGTCGTAGTCTGCCAGCACATTTGCCCCGTTGTAAGAATACTTCTCGAACGCCACCCGCTCCCCTCGCGAATCCAATTTCTCCCGCCACACCCGGCTCCCCTGCGCGTCATACCCGTACCTCACTATATGCGACAACGTCGCCGGCGTCCCTTTTCGCACCTCCACCTCATTCATCCGGTTCCGCCAATCATAACCGAACACATATCTCACCCTTTCGGCCCCGCTCCCGCACTCCTTTTGAGTTGTGTTGCCATTGTTGTCATAAGTATAACCGCAACGCTCGTCGTTGAGAAGCCTGTTTGTCCCCGGCGCGTAATACTCGTATGTTGATCCTTGAGTTGCGAATAGGGAATAGAGGGCAGGCCTAAAGGCGGGGGGGGATCGTGGAAAACAGCGTTTAAGCCCAGCGCGGATACGGGGGTTGGTTTCCGGCGCGAGCTTGTAATTTTGCATTTGAAATGCATAATTACATATATGAAGGCCGGTTGAAACGAAAAATGCGGGGTGGCTCGTATGCGGTATATCACTCGCTCGACAGAGTCGGTTGTCAAAAAAGCGTCGAAAGAGTTCCCTGTGGTGGCGCTGACCGGGCCGAGGCAGTCCGGAAAAACAACCATGCTCCGGCGGCTGTTCGACAAGGGATACGGGTATGTTTCGTTGGACGCCCCCGACATCCGGGCGGCGGCGGCTGAAGACCCGCGCGGCTTCATGGAAATGTTCCCGCCGCCGGTGGTGTTCGACGAAATTCAACGCGCCCCCGGTCTTCTCCCGTATATCAAACAGAGGGTGGACGCCGACAGAAACAGACCCGGACAGTATATCCTCACGGGATCGCAGAACATCCTGTTGTCGCAAAACGTCACGGAGACGCTTGCCGGAAGAGCGGCGGTTCTGAAGCTTCTTCCGCTGTCATACCGCGAACAAGCGGGGTTGCCCGGACAGCCGCTTCCGTGGGAGCCGGGGGCGAGAAAAGAAAGAAGAAGGCCGACGCTGGGCGAGATATGGAAAAGCATGTTGCGGGGCGGCTATCCTGAGCCGGTCGCCGACCCCGGACGCGACCTTGCGCTCTGGCGCTCAAGCTACATTCAGACCTATCTAGAAAGGGACGTCAGGACATTGCGTCAAGTGGGCGACCTCGCTCTTTTTCAGACGTTCCTCCGCGCTCTTGCCGCCCGGAGCGCGCAGTTGTTGAATCTAACGGAAATCGCCCGCGACATCGGCGCGGCTGTGAACACCGTGAAATCTTGGATGTCCGTTCTTGAGGCTTCTTATCAGATAATAATTGTGCGGCCTTACTATGAAAATCTCGGCAAAAGACTCGTGAAATCCCCGAAAGTTTATTTCTCCGACACCGGCATATTGTGCCACCTCGTCGGACTCAAAGACCCCGAACACGCCGCAAAGGGGCCGATGGGCGGCGCGATAATGGAGACGGCGGTGGTGAACGAGATATACCGAACCCTTGCGCATCGCGGAGAAACGACTCAACTGTATTTCTGGCGAACGTCGAACGGCGCGGAAGTCGACTTGATCATCGACGAAGGCTCTCGCCTGTTGCCGATCGAGATAAAAACCTCCGCGACACCCTCGCGGGCGATGGCAAAAGGCATCGAATCGTTCAGAAAGGACTTCGGGACAAAGTCCGCCAAAGGATATGTGATATGCCCGTGTCCTGAACCGCTGCCGCTCGGCCCGGACGCGTCCGCTTGGCCCTTCTTCGACTTGTGAATCGATGTTTCCATCAACGTGTTCATGAATTGCCCGATGCGATGCCGGGCGCGCGGCGGCGATTGAGGGCGTCTTTTCCGTTTGTTGCGCGGACATGGCATAATAAGGTAACATAAAAGAGACGCGGCGAGGACCGCAAGTTAGCCGCGCGCAGTTTCAGCTTGCGAGGTGGACGCCATAGCCGCACAAATCAATCAGTATATCAACAGGACGGACGGCGAAAGGGAAAAGATCGACCTGAGGTCGAAAAAGAGAATCGCGTTCGTCGGCAGCGGGGGCGCGGCGAAAGCCCTGTGGTATCATCTGGGAGTCATCAAGGCTCTCGAAGAGGAAGGGATCGGGTTGCGCGGCTACGGACGCCCGCACGAGATTGTCGAGGTGGTCGGCTCCAGCGCCGGCTCTCTCTTCGGCGCTTTCGCCTGCAACAATTTCTCTTACGACACTATCGCCCGCTTCCTAGACGAAAAGGAATTTATCCAGCACTTCGTCAACTTCGCTCCCCGCGAAAAGGGCAAAATGACGGGCCTCTCTTATTACGACGTGCTCCCGCCGAACATCCCGGACTTCCACGAGCTTGCGGCAAAAATCAAGGACGCCGCAGACATCGGCAGGTTCGCCGACCTGCTCAACGACCTCGGCGAGTACGCGCGCTCTTTCGTCCCGGAATTTCTCAGGACGGGCGACATTGAGGCGGGCTATGAGCGCATCCTCTCCGACTACGGCGACGTCAACTATTTCGGACTCGAAAATTTCCTGCGCGAGATTATCAGGTTCCCCGCGCTTTCCAACACTGACCGGATACAAAAGTATCTGGAAGACATACTTGAAATCAACGATTTTCACCAGTTGAAGAGGGAGCGCGGGATAGATTTTTATGTGATAGCCACCGAACTGGACAGGCCGAGGAAGGCGATATTCGGGCCGAAACGCTCGCCGTTCACCACCGACCCGTGGGAAGACCGCTGGATAGACAGCGTGCCGATATCGGCGGCCTGCGCGGCGTCTTGTTCCCTGCCCGGCATATACCGCCCCAAACTCCTAACCGTCGAGGGCGAAAAACTTTATTTCATTGACGGCGAGGTCAAGAAAACGCTCAGCACGGGAGTTCCCCGCGAGAACGGCGCCGACCTCATAATCATCTCCCACACGCTGGAGCCGTACCAGTACGACGAGCGTTGGGGCTCGCTCACCCGGTCGGGCTTCTTCAGCATCTTCCTGCAATCGGTCTATATAATGGTCGCGCAGAAAATCCGCTCATCGTGGCAGGCGCACACGATAAGGCGGCAGGTGTTCGACTACTTCTCGTCGCCGGACTTTCAGAAGGAACTGGACATGATTCTGAAAGATATGAGGACGGGCGACCGCAGAAAAGCCAAGAAGGCGCTCACCGGATTCCTCAAAGACAAGGTGTGCGAAATTCTGCAAATCGACCTCGACCTTCAGTATCTGTACTTCCCTTCGTCTTCCGAA
>JAKQBV010000370.1 GCA_029573925.1 bacterium | reverse complement strand
TCCTTGGCTTGCCCGGGTTCAGGCAAAAGCGGCTTCATCCCAAGCTTCACTCTCGCCTTATCCCTGATTTCCTCGAACATATCCCGGTTTTCCCTGAGAACTTCGCGCGCGCGTTCGCGTCCTTGCCCTATGCGATCCTCGCCATAAAGGAACCACGAGCCTTTCTGCTGAACAATGTCCTCGCCCAACGCGATGTCGAGCAGGTCTCCATAAGGACATATTCCTTGGCCGAATATTATGTCGAATTCGGCTTTTCTGAACGGCGGCGCGAATTTGTTTTTAACAACTTTGACACGAGTTCTGCAGCCTATGACGTCGGTTCCTTTTTTCAGGTTCTCTATTCTGGCCACCTCAAGCCTAACGGAAGACGCAAATTTCAACGCGCGCCCTCCGGGGGTCGTATTGGGGTTGCCGAACATGACGCCGATTTTTTCCCGGATCTGGTTGATGAAAACTGCGCATGTCTTCGAACGGCTGATATTTCCTGAAAGCTTGCGCATGGCTTGGCTCATAAGCCTTGCCTGCAGGCCCATGTGCGTGTCGCCCATGTCGCCTTCCAATTCCGCTTTCGGAACCAACGCAGCCACCGAATCCACAACTACGGTTTCAACCGCCCCGCTTTTCACCAGCATATCCACAATCTCAAGAGCCTGCTCTCCCGTGTCCGGTTGTGAGATGAGAAGGTTGTCGATATCCACTCCGAGCCTTTTTGCGTAAACCGGGTCAAGCGCGTTTTCTGCGTCCACATACGCGCAAACCCCTCCCCGCGCCTGACTTGACGCCACCACATGCAATGCCAGCGTCGTCTTGCCTGAGGCCTCGGCTCCGTATATCTCTGTTATCCTGCCTCGGGGCAGTCCTCCCACCCCTAACGCGCAGTCAAGCGACAGCGAACCTGTGGATATAGCTTCCATCTCAGTTACGGGCGAATCTCCGAATCTCATTATCGTGCCTTCGCCGTACTGTTTGGCTATCTGTCTTAAGACTGCCTCTAACGCCTTCTCATCGGCCAATTTTCGGTCTCCTCTTATTCATTAACTTAAATTCTTGTCCTATCCTCCATAATATATATAAAAAAAACTTTCATTCATTATATGCTTATGCTGTGACACTATCAAGATGGTCAAATTAAAAAAAAGGCGTTCGCTCTCCATCCCGCAACCCCTTTCCGAACCGCCGAAATCGCCCTCAGTCTTTCAAAATCGGATCCGCGCAACATCTAAAGTATTTCTTTGCGCCGCGACATCCCTCATACACACATCTCGAACAAACAGGCATCCGCGCAGAGCATGAACATGAATTCGACCAGAGGCCATCCGCCACTGCGCTCGACGGTTTTTCCGCATCGGCTGTCCATTCCTGATTTCTTCCCGGGCCTATCACCGTGTCCGGCTGCTCGCATTCTTTTCTTCTCAACATCTCTTCAGGACACGGTTTCGGCTTTTCCCATATCGCGCATATCTTCTTCAGTTCATCCATCGAACAAAGTCTTTTCCCTTGAGATTCACAGACTTTTCCAGCCTCGCGCCATGCTATAGGCTTGTCGCCAATGTTCCCGTCCACACAAAAATGTTTTGTCTCGGCAGTGGCCTCAGGAGGTTGTTTGGAGTTAATTGAAGCCGCGCCGGGGCGATATTTAAACTGCCCCCCGCCGTCATAAAACATCCCTTTGGGACATTCCGCCTGCTTTTCAACAGTTTCCTGTTTCGTTTTCACAAGAACGGAGTATCTGGCAAAAAAACCCCTTTGAACATCTGAGGGCGCGTTCAGTTCGCCGATGGATAATGCGGGCCTAACCTCCACAATCGTCATCTTGCCCGCGAATATCTCTTCCTTGTCGATCACGTTGTTCTTCAGGTCTTTTATCGGTTCCGTTTGAAAAAGTTCCATTTCCATACCGATTAAAACGCCTTCCGCCTCTCCGGCGTCCACATAAACGCGCGTCCCCTCGACTTTCACGACAGCGCATTTTCTAACTTCCAGAACCACTTGCGGAGTCGCTGTAATCTCAACCGGCGGTAAAGCTTCTATCTGCGATTGGGGATTCGGGCTTTCGCCTGACACGGCTTGCGCATCAATGACAACATAAACTGATAGCAATAACAGGCTTATTATTTGAATTATTTGTTTCATACTCTGCCGCCAATCAACAATCTGCGCATATTCCTACGCTAAATCAAACCTGTCTTCTTAAGATGGCAGACACAATTCATTCCGGCCACAACCCAGAATCCTGATTCGTCCCGATGCAATTCGCTTATCGAACAGTTGTCAATCCTGAACGGAGCGCGGGTGTCGAACGGAAGCCCGAGAGCGCGCCGCAGGAAAAGCGCTGAAAGGCCGCCGTGAGACACTGCGACCACAGTCTGTCCTTCCCTTGTCTCAGCTAACTCTTGAATAAATTTGTCCACCCTTTGCAAAGCTGTCAATTTTGATTCCCCTCCGGGAGGAGCGTAATCGGGAGAATTGCTCTTCATCTGTTTCACGTCGTCCGGGAATTTTTCCGTGAGTTGTTCCCACGTGTGCCCCTCCAAAGCGCCCCAGTCCCTTTCCCTTAACAATGAAGTTTTAATAAACTCGGCCTCAGGGAATTTTCCAGCTATTGCCTGCGCTGTTTTTAACGCTCTAGAAAGATCGCTGCTGTATATTGCTGAAATATCCATTCCTTCAAGATGCCCGGCTAGCGCTACTGCCTGAGCCTCGCCTTTTTCGTTCAAACCGATATCCGCATGCCCCTGAATCCTGTGCGCCGCATTCCACTCTGTCTCGCCATGCCTTGTCAGGATTAATTTCAACTTCGCCATTTGCTATGACAATCTCCTTATACACAATATCGTTCTATCGTCGATTCCGGGGCCGCCAGCGCCGAACGCAATCACGTGCTTCAGCAACTTAACTGCAGATTCAAACGGCCCTTCTCCTGCGTTCTTCTTGAATGATTCCTCGATTCTGGATAATCCGAACTCTTCCTTATCCGCGTTTCTCGCTTCGCTTATCCCGTCGGTGTACATCAACAACATATCGCCGATAAAAAAGTCGATCGAAACAAGCGGAAAAGACTGATTCTTATCAAACCCCAGCGGCATCGCTTTAGCTGACAACCATTCGATAGAGCCGTCAGATTCCCTCCGCAACAACCCCGGCGGATGCCCTGCTCCGCTGTACAAAAGCGTGTTTGAGTTCCTGCTCACGATTGCCACAGATACCGTGAAAAACCTGCTCACGGACGCAAGCGTGTTATGCAGTTTCTTGTTCATACCGTGCAAAAACAAGTTGGGATGCGACAATGCATCCTGATTCTCTTCTATATATTTCACTGCCTCCGTAGCTTTCATTGATGAAGAAAAATCATGTCCCGCCACATCGCCGACAATAAACGCGGATAGGCCGTCCTCTATCCCAGCTATCCGGTAGAAGTCCCCACCCTGCGAACCGACCGGAACTGAACTGGCAGCAACTTCAAATCCCGGAATCGAACAATCCTTTATTCCTGTTTTTTCCGTGTTCATGCCGTCGCCGGTTTTCAACACTTCAAAAACCCTTATCTCTTCTTGTTTTTTTCTATCGGCGGCCATCTAACGCTCCAAAAGGCGACGCAAATTATATGTGAATCGTAACATATCTCAGATTGCCGCACAATCTGAGCGATTCAATCCCTTACAAAATGGCCTGATTATTTAAAATCTCTTGACGATAATCGACGCGCTTTTATAATTAGAGCAGTCTAACAAAGTGGCGCGGAGATGCTTTATGAGCGACAAAAACAACGTGACACCGGCTCTGGAAAACTACCTAGAAGCGATTTATTTACTTCAGAAAGACAAAGACACTGTAAAGGTTAATGACATAGCCCAGCGGCTCAAAGTTAAAATGCCCAGCGTCACGTACAACATGAACAAGCTGGCGGACAGAAAGCTGATTAAATATAAAAAACGATCTCATGTCGAGCTTACCGAAGAAGGCGAAACGCTTGCTAAATCAGTGCTGTCCGCCCATGAAGGCTTGTTCAAGTTTTTACATGAAGTTCTCGGAGTCGAAGAAGAGCTTGCGGAGGAAGAAGCATGCAAGGTTGAACATGAATTGAGCCGAGACACTATGGAAAGGCTGACAAGATTTACGGAGTGGGTAGGCAATGTGCCGGGCGAACTGGCTATGCGTCCTTCGGCTGAGGAAGTGTGCGGGCCTCGAATAGATGGATATCCCCTGTCGGATGTGCCGCTCGGACGCCGGGTTTCGGTCAAAAAAATTCACTGCGCCGGAGAACTCAGGAAACGTCTTGTCGAGATGGGTTTCAATACAGGAGCGGAAGTAGAAGTTGTCAGGGTCGCCCCTCTTGGAGACCCGATAGAAATCAAGATAAAAGGATTTCATCTTTCGCTTCGTTTGTGCGAGGCTGCTCAGATTGAAGTGGGCGCGAGCGGCCCTCAACGCGAATTATCAGACTCGAATAATCAGCAAGACAAGAAAACTCTGTAAATTAGTAGACATAGCTAATAAACTTAAAAGGATTAACTAAGATATATGAAAGCAAAGGCAATAGACAACAAAGAAGTCACAATCGCTCTGGCAGGGAACCCTAATTCAGGCAAAACCTCGCTTTTCAATGCACTAACCGGCTCCAGACAGCATGTAGGCAACTGGCCGGGGGTTACGGTAGAAAAAAAGGAAGGCAGTCTTGTTCATAACGGCGCTTCCATAAAGATCGTGGACCTTCCCGGAACATACAGCCTTACCGCTTTTTCAATGGAAGAAATCATTTCAAGAAACTATATCGTCGATTGCAAGCCGGAAGTAGTGGTTGATGTCATTGACGCTTCCAATCTAGAACGGAATCTGTATCTTGCTCTTCAAATCATCGAGCTTGGAACGACGAAAACCATCATCGCCCTGAACATGATCGATGTCGCAAAATCCATGGGGCATAAAATCAATGTCGATTTATTGAGCGAATTGCTGGGAGTTCCGGTTGTTCCGACCATAGCCCGAACAGAAAAAGGAATGAAAGAACTCTTGGATACCGCATTGGCCGTGGCCGACGGAGGAGGCAATAAAAAAGAAATAAAGATAAGTTACGGAAAGGAAATCGAAGATGAAATAGCCAGATTGGAAGCAGAGATAGAACGCTCGGCTGTCAAGTGCGAGGGTTTCTCTCCCAGATGGCTTGCGGTAAAACTGCTTGAAAACGACCTTAAAATTAGAAAACATACAGGCTCGATTGACAATGGCGCTCAACTGCTCGCGGAATCGGATAGGTCTCGCGATCATATTTCATCGCTTTTCAGGCAGGACGCCGAGCTTGTCATTGCCGATATGAGATATGGATTTATTTCCGGCCTTATTCGGGAAGTCCTTGTGAAGCCCGCTGAAAATGTTCGAACTGCAACCGACAGGATAGACGGAATACTGATGAACAGGATACTGGGAGCGCCCCTGTTCGCTCTTTTTATGTACATAGCGTTCACATTGACCTTCACTCTCGGCGATCCTCCCATGCAATGGCTGGAGGCGGCATTTGAGCGTTTGGGCGGATTCATCTCAGTCTCAATGCCCGGAGAAAGCCTCTTGGAATCCCTAATAGTCGACGGAGTCATCGGAGGGGTCGGCGGCGTGGTGATGTTCCTGCCTAACATTATTCTTCTTTTTT
Organism: bacterium; assembly: GCA_029573925.1. Lineage (GTDB taxonomy): Bacteria > UBP15 > UBA6099 > UBA6099 > UBA6099 > UBA6099. The sequence continues at coordinate 987 of JAKQBV010000370.1, read as the reverse complement.
TAGCCATTTCGATTCTGGAAGACACAGGATATATGGCCCGCGTCGCCTTTATCATGGATCGCGCGATGCATTTCATGGGGCTTCACGGAAAATCTTTCATTCCCATGCTGGTCGGAATGGGATGCAGCGTGCCTGCCGTGATGGCGACGAGGACTCTTGAAAACTGGAAAGACAGAATAGCGACCATATTGATAGTTCCGTTGGCAAGTTGCGGCGCGCGTCTTCCCGTTTATATCTTGTTGGCAGGAGCTTTTTTTCCGGGAAAAACATCATGGGGATTGAGTTCGGCCGGGATTGTCGTGTTCGCAATGTATCTTACAGGGATATTGCTCGCCGCTGGGATGGCGCGTTTGTTTCGCTCGACTATCCTTCGAGGGCCTGACGCGCCGTTTGTTATGGAACTGCCTCCATACAGGCTTCCGACAGCGAAAAGCGTTGTGATTCACATCTGGGAACGCGCTTGGATGTACGTAAAGAAAGCAGGAACGATAATTCTCGCTCTGACAGCCATTATATGGTTCTCTATGACATTCCCCACTTCATATCCCGGTATGAAAAACGACGAAGCGAAACTGTCGGCGGCTGTTGCAACGGCAGACGCAAAGTGGGCGGAAATCGAGAGCGCCGGCGTTCCGGAGGCTGGAGGCGCTGATTATGACGCGGTGTATTCGAAAGCGCGCGCGATTGAGGGAGCTATGGCGGCAGCGAAGCTTGAGAATAGTTTCGCGGGCAAATTCGGCAAGTTTTTCGAGCCGGTGTTTCGCCCGATAGGCTTCGATTGGAAGATTTCCATAGCGCTCATATCTGGTTTGGCTGCAAAAGAAGTGGTTGTTTCCACCCTAGGAACGATCTACAGCATCGTAGACGCCGACAAAGGCGGAGAGGCGTCGTTGCGGCAAGCCATGATAAACGATCAGCAGATGAATCCTCTTAAAGCGGTTGTTTTGATGCTGTTTGTTCTAATCAGCGTGCCGTGCGTGGCGACTC
>JAKQBV010000361.1 GCA_029573925.1 bacterium | reverse complement strand
ACCAGATGTCCCGGCTCCGCGAACGGCTCCGCAGAAAAATCTCAGCCGGCGAGATGGACGGCAACGAGATAGAGATAGAAGTCGCCGATTCACAACCGAAAATGGTCGAGATATTCTCCAACGCCGGCATCGAGGAGATGGGCGTCAACCTACAGGACATGCTCGGCGGCCTGATGCCGTCGAAGAAACGAAAAAGAAAGACTACCGTTGCCGAAGCGAAAAAGATACTGACCGCCGCCGAGGCCGAAAAAATGATCGACATGGACGACGCCGCCGCCGAGGCAATAAAACTTGTCGAACAGTCCGGAATTATTTTCATCGACGAGATCGATAAAATTGCGGGACGCGAAAAATCAAGCTCCGGCCCGGACGTTTCCCGCGAAGGCGTGCAGAGGGACATACTCCCCATCGTCGAGGGCAGCACGGTGAACACCAAGTACGGCCCGGTAAAGACCAACCACATTCTTTTCATCGCCGCCGGCGCGTTTTCCCACAGCAAGCCGTCCGACCTGATTCCGGAGCTTCAAGGCAGGTTCCCGTTGCGGGTTGAACTGGAAACCCTTTCGAGGGACGACTTCAGGCGGATACTCACTGAGCCGAAAAACGCTTTAATAAAACAATATATTGCGCTTATGGAGTCCGACGGCGTGAACCTGAAGTTCACCGAAGACGGAATAGACGAAATCGCCGACGCCGCTTCTAGAGTGAACAAGCAGACGGAGAATATCGGCGCCAGACGTCTACACACCATGCTCGAAAAAGTCCTTGAAAACATCTCTTTTAACGCCCCCGACAAGGCACAGGGGGATATGAAAATTGATAAAAATCACGTTCGAGAAACCCTAAAAGACCTCATAGATGATGTTGACTTGAGTAGATATATACTGTAGATTTCTGTGCGGGGGAACAAACCGCCCGAATGGATGACAGTAAAGCCGCAATAGTGCTTCGCCATATAGACAGGATGCCGAGCCTGTCGCCGACAGTGGCCAAAATACTTCAGGTCGCTAATGACCCCACATCTTCGGCAAACGATCTGAACAAAGTCATCTCTCTCGACCCGGTGCTTGCCGCCAAAGTCCTCAAGCTCGTCAACTCCGCGTACTTCGGTTTTTCCGAGCAGGTCACTTCCACAGTCCGCGCCATTGTTATGCTTGGACTTAACACCATCAAGAACCTTGCTGTTAGCACGGCGGCTCTGGAAGCAATGGCAGGCAGCGCCAAAGGCGGGCTGGATATGGACGAGTTCTGGCGGCATCTGCTCGCCACGGGCGTTTGCGCCAAACTAATCGCAAGAAAAATCGGAATCCATAAGAACTTCCTCGAAGACTACTTCCTCGGCGGCCTGATGCACGACATCGGCAAGGTGATTCTCAACAGAATCAACCCGGTCGGATACGGCAAAGTCATCGGCGCCGCGAAAGAGAAACAGAAACCGCTGTATCTCTTCGAGTCCGCCGTTTTCGGAATCAACCATGGCGAGATAGGACGTCTGCTCGGAGAGAAATGGGGCCTTCAGTCTCAGTTAATAGAGGCGATGGGCAAACATCATTGTATGGATGAAGTCAAAGACGAAAACAAGAAACTTGTGTATGCGGTGCATATATCGAACAACTACTGCAAGAAGCTCGAAGCCGGTTTTGGGGGGAACGCGTACGTGGAGAAGATAGCCCCCGAAATGTGGCGCGAGGTGGGTCTGACCGAAGACGCGCTTGCCGACATGGAAGGGTTCATGATGGAGGGCGTCGAGCGCGCGTCAGTGTTCCTCCAGACGTCGGGCAAGGGCTGACCGCCCGCCACGCCGTAGCCGAGAGCGCAATACGATATCACACACGGAGCAATCTGATGCTTGTAAGATTCTGGGGAGTGAGAGGTTCCATACCCACGCCGGGCCCGAAGACGGTTAGAGTCGGCGGAAACACTGCTTGCGTGGAGATTCAGCCTGGCGGCGGCCAGCTTTTCATCATGGACGCCGGCTCCGGCATCCGCGAACTCGGCCTTAACATGATGGGGCGCGGCAATATCGGCAGGGTCGACGCAAAAATTTTCCTCTCTCACACCCACTGGGATCACATTCACGGCTGGCCTTTCTTCGTTCCCGCCTTCATCCCCGGCAACAAGTTCTGCTTTTACGGCCCCGTCAACTTCAACGAACGCTTGGAAGACATCGTTGCCGGCCAGATGAAATATTCGTATTTCCCCGTGAAACTTGAGCACATGGCGGCTAAAATCGATTTCGTCGAACTCAAGGAGTCCACTTTCGAGGTGGACGGAGTAAAGATAACCGCGAAGTATCTCAACCATCCTATATTGACACTCGGCTACAGATTCGAATACGCCGGCAAAGTGGTCGTCACCGAGTTTGACACGGAGCCGTACACCAACGTGTTCAAAAAGAAGGAAAATGCGGAATCGAGCGGGGACGAGGTGGACGATTTTCTGTTCGGCGGAGGCGGAGGCGAGGAAGAAGGCGAGGAAGCTCACGCGGACGAAGTGGTCGACGACATGAACAGGCGAATAAAAGAATTCGCTCGGGACGCTGACCTGCTCATTTTCGACGCTCAATACACCAAGGAAGAATACATGCCGCCTGCAGGCGGCAT
>JAKQBV010000334.1 GCA_029573925.1 bacterium | reverse complement strand
TGGATAATCACATTCATGTTGCGCATGGGCTGATGAGTCGCCCGGATTTTTATCTCTGAATTGCCTGTGGGGGGCGAAACAACCGGCTCAGCCGCGCTATCGCCGCCGACAGCGTATTCCTCGTTTTCAAAATCGCTCCTGTTCGCGTCGAAGTTCAGACGCAGCCTTTTGTTCGGCTTGTAGTTCAAAGATATGTCTCGCGACTGTTTGCCGGTCAATCGGGATTTGCCTGATGCTTCGGTAGCGCTCTCGCCTTCGCCGTACTTCAAGTTTACTCCGAGCGTCTTCGTCGGATTCGCTTTCAGTTGATATCCGCGCTCGCTCGAAGATGTAACAGACACAGCGTCTGCGCGCAAGTCGCGGCCATCCGAGCGTTTGCCGTTGAACGACACGCTGTACTTGTCCGAGATGTCATAAGATGCGTTCGCGCCGATGTTGTCTTTAGTCGAGTCAACGCTTCCCGTCTCCGCGTTGTCGTACTGCTCTGTTGAGTCCTTTTTTAGCGACACCTTGACCGCGCCCTTGGCGTAATCTGCGCCGATATTGTTTGCCTCGTTCGTTCGCGTAAGCCCAGTGGCCGCGTCCTGAAGCGCGCTTGATCTTGAACGCCCCCACGCGAGCGCAAGACCGCCGTCGCCTTTCCACGCGATGTCCTGTTTCTCGCTATCGAGCTGATTGCCCGATCTTCCTTCGACCTGCGTGAAATCGGCCCCTCGGCTTTCAACAGTGTAGTTGTGCGTCAATCCGCCCCACGTGTTCTTCACTGTCACAAGCCCAGCGACATCCGTCTTAGATTCGCTTTCTCCGGACACCTTGTCTTCCTCGGTTAGATATCTGTGCGTCAATTCGATCACATCGAGGTCTGACAAATTCAAAGCCTGTTTTCTTATCCTTAACGCGCCGTAGTCGAGGTCGAGCGTGTAGTCCGTGTCCCGCGTTAGCTCCTCGCCGTTGACTCTGACCTCGTCGCTGCCCTCGATCACCGGCAACTCGCTTTCGTCGATATAGTACGGTCCCAAAGGATTGCCGTCGGACGCTTTGGAATCCGAGATCGAAAAGAGCGTCCGCGCATGCCTTCCAAGCTCGCGCTGTTTGGCGCCCACGCTCTGCGCCGCCTCGAATTCCACTGTCGTGCTTTTTCCGAAAGACGCCATTCCGTCTATCCCCATCAATTGATGGGCAAGCTCTCTTCTTTGCGCCACGCCGTCCGTCATCCTGTGCTCCACCACCTCGTCGGACAGATATGACACGCCCCACTTGTCGACAGAAAATTTCCAAAGACCGAATGTCCCCGGCGCGCGAGATGAAGCGGTTGTTTCGGAATTCAAATCACCCGGCGAATCCGTAATGACGGAACGTGTAGAAGCGGCATCATCTCTTGAAATGTTTTCTTGTTGAGCCTCGTTGTGGTTGTCGGAAACAGCGTCGGAGGATTCTTTATCGCGCGATTCCGAAATAGTCTGAAGCCTGAATCCGGTAAACTTGCCCGGGGCGCCGCCGCTTCCGCCGGGCGTCTCATATTCCACCACAACCCGCTCGTTGACGCCAAGCGATCTATCGAATGTAATCTCGCCTTTGCTGTAGAGAATCGTGTAACCGGCGCCGCGCGTCAACTCGCTTCCACCTACGCGCACCTTCTCAGTGCCCGGCAGAATGTTCGTCGATTTTATTTTGTAAGGCCCCGGCGTGTCGCTTCCGAAAAACACAATCTTTTTGAGCTTCGGCGGCTTGCTGTAATTGAGCGCGCTCAACTCAAGCCCCGCAACGTCGAACGAGAATCCCAGCCCCGCGATCTGATAATCCTTGGTCTTTTCTTCTTCGCCGAAAAGGTCTTTGAACCGCTCGTAGTTCTGCGTTCCATAGAACGAAGCGCTCCCCGAACCAGAAAAGGAACCGCGCATGTCTGCGTCCTGTTCGACCGCCTCAACATCCTCCGAGTCGGAATCCAACATCAACTTCAATTTAACATCACCTGAATCTGAGAAATCAAGGCCCTGAGAGGACATATTGAACGCCGTCAACTTGCCGCCGCCTAGCCCCACGCTGACGCTCCCCGGCTCCTTCTTGTCGTCCTTTCCGGCAGCTTTGCCGACCTCAGCCGCCGCAGGCTCGACCACGACAGGAAAAGCCGATCCGGTTCCCTCGGTCGAGACCGATCCGGCTCTGCTCAAAACTCTCGCAGAAAGCGGGGAATTGGTCTCGCTTGACCTAGATTCCAACTGCCGCTCCATAGCCCGCAACCTGCTTCTTAACTCAGCAAGTTCAGCCGCCCCCTCATCATCCTCGCTACAAAAAGCTGTTTCTGAAAACAGTAATAACAATGCGGTTAAAAATAAAGCAGCTAAAACCAAAACAGCTTTAATTGCTGATATAAAAGGCTTTAAACATGCTTTTTGAATACCGTAATTGAATGTATGGATGCCATGCGCGCACCCTCTTGCTACAAATGCAAAACCATACGCTTGCGCGCTGTCATTAATGCCGACTCTGTAAATAGAATCTGCCGTCTTGCGATACATTGCTGTTTAACCGAAAAGGCTTTCATCCCGCGCGGAGCAACTATCAAAGCGTTCCGCAAAAACAAAAGCCGAGTAATTTCTAAAGTGACGCGGGGAGCGCTATCTTCTTTTATTGTTCGCGCCGGACAACTTTTCCCCGCCATGCTCCTGATTGAGAATAACACCCACTACGCCAAGAGTTTTCGTGTTCCAAGAAACAACAACATTTCTGTAAAAAAAGTGTTAGAATTGCCTGTCAGCGATTATTATATCATGACCTTGTCTTTGAGAACTGTGAAGCAAAGAAAATATTTTTATCTCAAGTCATAACAATCGCATCTTTCTGATGACAGTGCACGACTTTCAAAAACAATCATTCATCTTCATCGGTTTAATGATGTCTTTGCAGCCGTGAGCGCCGGAGCATGGCAAGAAAGACGTGAATACAATTTCGACATATCGCGCTCTATCATATTCTGTCACACTCAGTGTTTAGAATGGGAGCATAAAAAGAATGAACAGGCTGATATGTCACGGAATAAAGAGAAATCATTATGCGCAATATGCGGGGTTGAGTTGAGCGGCGGAAAAAGACTATATCCGAATCCTGTGTGTCGGCAGTGCGATAGCCGCGCTCTTAACGCAAACGGAGAAAAAGCCAAATGGGGTTTTGAATACGTATATGAAACCCAAGAGAGTTATCGTGAAGCGCTTGAGCAAACAAGGCACTATTACAACGACGAGTCCATTGACGCCATCATCATTCCGGACGCAGGCGAAAATCCGGTGTTCATTGACGGGCGCAAATGCTGGAGGCGTTATCGCTTCGGCGGATATTTAACCATGAAAGACGATCACGATTGCTCCGACATCAGCGAGTTTTATAGAAAACACAATAAGTCTAGAATGAAGGCTGACGAGAAGACGAATGATTGACCGGCGCTTCGCTCACGAGAATAATAAAGCGCAAGTCATGCCAAGTCATGCGCCGCGTTGAAGGAGAGAGAACAATGAATATTACCGAACTGCTCGCAACGAGGGGACTGAACGTCAACGACAGGATCAAAATGCTGCGTCATCAAGTCAGCGGATATGATCTGTACGATATCTATAAACAGAACAGAAACCACTTTGAAGTCTATCAATCTACGCAGGGAAAAACGCGCTTGAACTGCAACTATGTCGTATCTTTCATTGGGGCGCCCCATGGGCATGCCGTTTTCGTAGGCGTTTACAAAATTAAAGGCGCAAAGCCGATGAGCGAAGTCAAACCGCCGCGGAATTTTCCGTATATGGAGCTAATAGAGAGAGCGGAGACATGGTATGACATGGTCAGGTGCAAAGGGTATGAGGATTTGATTGACCGCGTCGTGATCGATTGGGGACAATCGGAGCGCTCGTGGCATCAATGGCTCAAGTCGGACAAACCCAAGGAGATCGTTGAAATAAGGCCCGCGGGCTTCGTCAAACATTTTCCCGGTTTTCTGGAGTTTTCGCTCAATTATGCGGACCTGAAAACAATGATACGAAACCCAGTCGCCAACCGGGAGTGGCACATATTGCTCAAGTCTGTGGCAGGCGTCTATCTAATTCTCGACAGGAAGACGGGCAAGCAATATGTAGGCTCAGCGTACGGCGCGGACGGCATTCTCGGCAGATGGAGATCATACGCCGAAACGGGTCACGGCGGGAACAAACAGTTGATTGAGAAAGTCAATTCAAGCGACGACTATCCCGGCAGTTTCATGTTCAGCGTGCTTCACACGTTGCCGAAAAGCAGCACAAAAGACGAGGCTCTTGAATGGGAGCGCCTGTTCAAGAACAAACTTGGAACGCGCGCCTTCGGATTGAACACAAACTGAATTAATCGCAAACGAACGCCTCTGCAACATTACTGCACGCGGTCGTAAAAAAAGCTGGTCGCAAGGGCCAAAAATGTATTTTCTCCGATCCTCCCGGAAGCTTCAGTAACCCTGTGCAATGGGAATGTTCCATGTAAACGCGGAAAAGACTTCAGATAATAC
>JAKQBV010000320.1 GCA_029573925.1 bacterium | reverse complement strand
CTATTATGTTTTGCAAGACCCGTTTCCTCCTTTACCGGCTTGTTCCTCAAACAAAACCTGTATCAGAGAAACGGGTCTTTCTTCTACTCCCTCCTACAACTTTGGGACGTTATCAAAACTTTCGTTTCATGAATCCGGTCAGGTCCACGTAATGTGCCCTGATTCCCCTCAAACCAAGCCAGTGCTAACATCTCCTCTAAAGGATTGGCGGGGAAAACACATGGCGACTGTCACATCTGATATCAAAGCTCTCTCAAAACAAAAATGGCTTATTAAGAGAACATGGATCTCGTAAAGATATTATTATTGATGTCGCGGATGAAGTTAATAGCGTCAGATTGTCCTTTTATTGCAATGGCAAATCGGCAGTTTTTAATGAAGATCATCCGATGAATGGTTTCATTACTATGCAAAGAACCACATCAACATCGCCTGTTTATGTTGGGTATAAAGCGTTTGCGCAACCGCCTTTAGATAAATCTGAAGGTGATTGTGCAGTCATGATAATAGCGGGGTGGAATGATTCTTCCGAAATCAATCAAAAGGAAGATTTTGTTTTCATATATTCAGAGTAGCATCTGCGCGCTTTTTACAACAGATCTATGAATTCTGAAACTGTCATTCCGGAATGCTTGATTATTGAAGACAGCGTTCCGCGATCTAGGTTCTTTCCGCTGTGTGACGGAATGATAATCGGATTCGGATGCCCGGCCTTCTCAAGTTTGATATGGCTGCCTTTGCGGCTTTTTTCCGTCCATCCATCTTTGAGAAAAACCTTTATTGCTTCTTTGCTTGTGATTATTGGGAGCGCTGGCGTCATCAGACCGCTATCTCGTATAGTTCTGTTTTTGAATCAGCGGCTTTCTTGATTTCTTCCGGATTCATATCTTCGATATACAGACCTATCGCTTCTTTTATATTGGCGATGGCTTTTCGAACGCTGTCGCCCTGCGATACGCAACCCGGAAGGGAAGGGACTTCGGCGACATATCCGAAATCCTCTCCTTTTCTTATAACAGCTTTGAATTTCATATCGCGCTCCGTTTTCTATTATTATACCGCCGCTTATATGCTTTTTTCCATAAGTTTGCGGTGAAACCATTTATAACATGGATTCTCTTCGCTCCATTGCAACCGCAAAAGCAAGATTGAAGAGTTTAGGAAAGAGGTTTGGGGAACAACCCTTTTCAAAGGGTTTTCCCCAACCGCCACAAGCGGCTTATTCGCCCGCATTTCCCTCTTTCCGCCTATACGCAACCGCCGCAGCCGGCCCGCATCATTTGCCGGGTTTTCCATTTTCACCGGATGCCATGACCGCCGCAAAAGCGAAGATTCCGAGCATGACCGCTCCGGCGGACAGCAGGAGCGCCGCCCAGAGGTCGTCTACTCGGTAGACCGCGTTCATGTCGCGCATGGTCTTGGCCATAGCTGGAGTAGAGTCTATCAGGGGGGCTATCCAGTGGTTAATCAGCAACAGCAGCAGGCCCATTCCCCAAGACATCCCTCCGTATAGAGCAAGCTGGAACATGCCGCCGTATCCGCGCAGTTTGACAGCGTAATCGCAGCAAATAATCACGAGGAAAGCGACGCCCAAGCTTACGGCGGAGGCGGGAACTGCGAACCGGGCGAGCGCGGCGCCGTTCCCGCTTGTTAAACACACGGCAGCGAACCCTATAAGCCACCCCATGGAGCCGACGACTATGCCGACATAGCCTCCGAGAGCGGCCCGGTTCGCGGCTTGCGCGGAGCGATTGGAAGGTTTTTCGTTTTCCGTCATGATTCAGCCTCTCCGCAATTATTTTTTTGTTCGGTCTCAAAAAACAAAAGCGCATGGCGCGCAATTTGCCGTTCGGTGAATGCGTTTTAGGATTATGTTTATGCCGCGAACGTCGGTCGCGCGTCCCGTTTCAGGCTCGATCGTTGAGACGGCGCAATAGCGCTTCGGGTTTGTCGAACTCGCTCATTTCGATGGGAGAGATGGAAAGAAGGGTTTCAGCCGCGCGGGCCAGCTCGGCGGTTCGCGCGCCTTTTCCGTCGCCGGATTCGAGGCCCAGCTCGATGCGCCATAGTTCGTTCTGGATGTCGTCGAGAGCCTCGCGCCGCGCCGCCCATATTCCGGCCTTCGGCGCGGAGAGCTTTTCCGCGACCGCCCGCGCAACCTTCCTTACTCCGGATTTAAACATCAGGCTGCGCTCGTCGCCTCCTCCGCAGCCAAGCCCTTCGGGTTTGAAACACTCATACAGGAACGTCTCCACGCGCTGGAGGCAGGCGAAAAGGAACATGTCAGAGTCGGGGTACGCTTCCCTCGGCGTGGACAGCACAATCATCCTAGCCTCGTTCAGCCCGCGCCTCTCTATGTGCGGAGACCTCTCGAAGTCGAACACGCTGACGCGGTATCTCTCCGCCGACATGCCGGACGGCGGCCCGCCGCCCAACGCGGTCTGGAACTCCTGCCTCGTGTACGGCCTCAACGCCGTCAGTTCTTTCTCCATCGCTTCCATTCCGCCGCTCTTTCGCGCCGGGAATTTCTCTTTCGCCTTCAGCGGGTCCGGCCGCGCCTATTATTATTTGGGGGACATTTCATCAACGTCCCTCCGTCTGTTCGGCGCCCCGCTTCGGCTCTCCCTTGCCGCACATTAATAAATATCCGCTTTTTCCCGCTTTTGTTGCTCACTTAAAAGAACGTTAAATGTGGAAGATGCGTTCGGGAAAACGGGCGCCTCGCGCGGCTCAAAGAAAGCAGAAGCCCTCTCCCCTGTATGTGGGGACGTAGCCGACGGCGTCCTTGTCGCTTATCAACAACAGTTCGTTGAAGCGCTCGGTCAGTTCCCCGGCTTTGGCGTGGCGGAATATAACAGGGTCGCCCGGAGAAATTGAAACGCCGTGGGGCAACTCGACGGGGGTCTGGACTTCGCCCGCGCCTTCGAGTTTGGTCAGCCTCGCGCCCTTGGGCAGCCACGGGAGGGGAAGCCTGTCCTCGCCCGCCTCGCCGGAGGCGACATAGCCGCCGCCGTTGCAGGCGACCATGCGGCGCGCGGGGAACCGCGACGCCTGAAGCGCGAAAAACGCCGCCGGGGTCAAGTCCAGATTCGAGTAATAGGAAAACAGGTGCGGGCAGTAGAAGCCGGAGCCTGCGGTGGTCTCGGTGCAGGAGTCGTCGCGGGAGGTGAAGTCCAAGCTGCCGGTTCCGCCGCCGTTGACAATTCGCAAATCAACGCCGTTTTTTCTCAGGAAAGAGACGACGCTTTCTCTGCGCCGCCTGACATCGGGTTTGGACATTTCGCGGATAAGTTTTCGAGCGGGATTTAGAGCGCGGGAGAAGGGATTTTCATCCGCCATGCCAGCGATTTGAGCTTCATAGCCCATGATGCCGATGACGGCGGCTCCGCCCGCTTTTTCGGCGGCTCGCGCGACGCGCAGCGCGTCCGCGCCGGTTCTAACAGTCGAGCGCCTGACGCCGAGATGAGCGGCTCCGCCCGCCGGACGCAGGCTCATGTCCACCTCGACCACAAGCTGGATAACGACGCCCGCCGCGCGGCCCGCCGCGCTGAGCGCCCGCGCGTTCTCCTCGCTGTCGCACACGATGGAAACGTCCGCGCCTCGCGCGGCAAGCCCGCAAAGAATCTCGAAATCCTTCGCGCGCGCGGTGGGGTAAGCGACCAGTATGTCGTCGAATCCGCGCCTGACGAGGAAGTCGGCTTCCTCGACGGTAAACGACATAACGCCCTTGGCGGCGGCTCCGCCCAGTTCGAACGCGCGCCCCAATAAGTCGGCGCAACGAAGCGATTTCGACGCGATCCGCATCGTTTTTCCCGTGCCTTCGAGAATGGAAAACATCTTGCGGGCGTTGGAGTCGAAAGCGTCCAGATTGACGAACGCCCTCGGCAGCCGCTCTTGAGCGAGGATTCTTTTGCAGTCTTCGTATGTCAGTTGGACGGCGCTCATGGCCGCCTCCGGTCAGAGGTCGCGTCTGGAGCTACTGAAGCGCGTCGCGCGCGATAACCATTCGCTGCACTTCGGATGTTCCCTCGTAGATGGTGGAGACGCGCGCGTCGCGGTACAGCCGCTCGATTTTATATTCTTTGGTGTATCCGTAACCGCCGTGAATCTGGAGGGCGTCATAGGCGATGCGGTTGGCCGCCTCGGTCGCGAAGAGTTTTGCGATGGAGGCCTCGATGGTGAAAGGCTCGCCGCGGTCTTTTGAGGTGGCGGCGCTGAGGGTGAGCAGGTGTGCGGCCTCGATGTCGCGCGCGGCGTCCGCGATCATCCACTGAATGGCCTGATTGCGGGCGAGAGCGCGTCCGAACTGTTTTCGGGCGTTCGCGTATGAGACTGCTTCGGCTAGCGCTGCGCGAGCCATTCCGACGCCCTGCGATGCGATGCCGATGCGCCCGCTGTCGAGGGCGGTCATTGCTATCTCGAAGCCCTGCCCTTCCGCGCCAAGCAGGTTGCGAGCAGGAACTTTGCAATCGTCGAAAGAAAGCGAGACTGTGCTCGAGGCGGTGAGGCCCATCTTGTCTTCTTCGCGCCCGATCTCGAAGCCGGGAACGCCGCGCTCGACGATGAACGCCGACATGCCGCGCCCGCGCGGCTCGCTCCCAGTGCGCGCTATCACTATGAAAGTGTCCGCGTATCCGCCGTTGGTGATGAAGCTTTTGCTTCCGTTGATTATGTATGAGTCGCCCTTTTTGACGGCGCGGGCGGCGACCGAAGCGGCGTCCGAGCCTGCATCCGGTTCGGTGATGGCGAACGCGCCGAGCTGTCTGCCTGACGCCAGCGGCGCGAGATATTTTTTCTTCTGTTCCTCGTTTCCGTGAGAGAGTATTGGGCCGCACGATAGGTTGTTCACTGACATCGTCACGGCTGTGGACGCGCAGGAGAAAGCGACCTCCTGAATCGCGAGAACGTAAGAGACGGCGCCCGCGGCCGAGCCGCCGTATTCTTCTGGGATCATCATGCCCATGAGTCCGAGGCCGCCCATTTTTTTAATGATGTCGGCTGGAAACTTTTTCGCGGCGGCGTTTTTTGCCGCGACCGGCTCTATCTCGCGGCGCGCGAAGTCGCGCACCATCAACTGCACCATGTGTTGCTCTTCCGTGAGGGGTATAGCCATAATGGATGCTCCAATCGCGCCGGTGGCGCGGGTAGTGTTCGGGACGCGGAACGCCTCTGTCGCCGTCGGCTCTCAGGGCGTGTACACGACCACCAACAGCTCCGTCTGCTTCGATCCCGGATTGCTCAGCTTGTGCGTGTGATTGGAGTCGAAGTGGAGGGACTGGCCTTTTTTAAGTTTGTGTTTCTTTGCGCCGACCTGAATGTCGAGAACTCCGTCGAGCACATAGACGAACTCCTCGCCCTCGTGTTTATACTGCACTCCGGCGTGTTCCGACTTCGAGGGGATTGAGACATGGAATCCCTTCATGTGCTTGTGCTCGGCGTCGGGAGTGAGCGTTTTGTAATAGTACGCGTCCGCGCGCTTCTTGAAGCTCTCCGCTTTCTTTTCCTTGTTGGCCCCGTCGGAGGACAGGAACTTGCCGGAGTCGACGGTGAGAGCGGCGCTTATCTGGATGATGTTCGACACCGGAGGCATAGTCTCGCCGTTCTCGATTTTTTCGAGGTAACCGGCGGACATCCCGGTCGCGGCGGCGAGCGCCTCTAGCGTTATGCCGTTCTTCTTGCGCAGACGCTTCATCTTGTCTGAAAAATCAGGAGCGCTTTTTGCTTTTGCCATTTTGACGGACCTCTTCGCGTTTATTTGTTCCCAAGCCTCCTGCGTGGAGGGCGGGCTATTTTTTCGAACAGCACAGGTCGAGCAGGGCGCGGACGCCAGCGTTGTCGAGCCTCTCCATAGTCGAGACGGCTTCGAGGGCGGCGGTGGCGGCTTCGGGAGTGAGAACGGCGAGAGCCTCTTTCTCAAACTTGCCGCACGCGTCGCTTCGGCGGTCTTCCAGCGGCCAGCCGGCCGCGCCGAACGGTATCTTCTGCTCGAACTCGTATACCGCGTCCTTCGATTTCATGTCGAACACGACGCGCGACCCGAAAGCCATGCGGAAGTTTTCAGCCGAGGGAGCCAGCCGCCGTTCCGCGTCGTCGTCGCCGGGAGCGCCGAAGACTTTTTCGAGCGCGCGTCGGCCTTCCGAGAGCAGACTTGTTATCTCTCGCCCGCCTGCCAGCCACACAAGCGGCGACGCCGGCCCGAGCCTCTTGAGCATCGATCCGAGAGAGCCGGCCCGCATCCGGCTCAACAGATACCGGATGTCTATCAGGTCCGTCGCCGAATCAATAAGGTTGCTGGTTAGCGACATGTCATGATGCACGCGCACCCGCCTCGCCAGCTCCCACACCTTCGGGTCTCTCGCCCGCTCCGGCTCGAATTGCTCCGGGCCTAGCCTTCCGTCGAGAACGCCCGCCGCCACGTTGTATGGCGTGTAGAAATTAAGCGTCACCGGGTGCGTGTTCTGGTGCGTCACCAGCGGGCGGGACATCTCGTCCATTTTAACAGTCGCGATGGACGCGTGAACGTCGATCTTGAATATGTCGTCGGGGTTTATTTCCTTGTTTCGCATTATCTCAAAAACGCCGTCCATCGTCGCGCTGATATACGCGCATCCCGGATACAGCTTTACGGACATTGTGTCAGAGAGCCAGCATGAGCCGAGCCTTGTGAGCATCGGGTAGATGGGAACGAATGAGAGAGTCTCGCAGAAACCGTCTTCCGCTTCGAGTATGTCCTGAGGGCCTTTAAGGCCTTCGGCGGCGAGCTGAGCGGCGAGAAGCCCGGAGGCTATCCCGGCGGAGGCGGTGAGAAGCTTCGAGTCCGCGCCCATGAAGCCGGGGACGAGAGGGGAAGCGGGTTGCGAAAGAGCCATTCCGAGGGCTGACGCCATCCGGTCGGAGTCCAGCCCGTAGATTTTTCCTGCGGCGCAGGCCGCCCCGACGGCGTGGATGAACGACCACATCTGCCCGTTCAGCGGCCCGACCATCACAGAGCCGCCGATGCGAGACTCTATCTCGTTGGCAACCGTCTGCGCGAGCAAGACCTGTTCGCCTGAAATATCTTCGCGGGCCGCCATCTGGAGCGGAACCAACGCGGCGGAATGTCCGGGATGCCCCGCGAACGTGTAGTCGTCGTAGTCCAGCGCCATCGAGAGCAAGGATGCCGCCGCTAGAGCGTCCTTTACGGTGACGCTCTCGCCGGATGGAATGAGCCTCGCCGGTCCGGGGTCGGACCCGCGCAGCGCCGCTGCTATCGTCTTGCCGCCGGAGGACGTTCGCGATCCGGCGAATATCGACGCCAGAACGCTCATCGTCTGCATCTTCGCCTGCTCGACCACCCGCGCGGGAATGTCGCCGAACGTCAAACCCGCCGCCCATTCGGCCATCTCTCTGGTGTAACGCCTTTTCTTCTCCGCCATGCCCATCACCTCTGCGCGGGGCGCGGGCCGCGCCGCGTCCCTTCCACCCCGCCTTGAACTGCCGATAGTTTATCACAATTGCATTCGGGCAGGAAGCGCCCGCGCCCGCCGCCGCAACAGTTTTGCGCGCGGGATCACCGGCTCTCAGGATTGCTCCCAAGCATATCTATCGCCCGTTCGAGCGCCGCGTTGAATTCCTCCGGCTTGTTCATCATTAGAAAATGGTCGGCGTCCTTCAGCACAATCGCGTCGAAAGACAACATGTGATTGCGGTTCGACTCGAAGTTGATCGGCCACATGTCGGCGTTAACCGTCACGACGGGAATCCGGGCGCGGTCGAAAACGGAGGCGGATTCTCCCGTTATATACTGATTCAGCATTTCCCTGATCGCGCTCATGGCTACGGCCGGGGGAGCGGACGACATGTCCGCAAGAATCCACTCGGCGAGAGCGGCGTCCTCTCCGGGCCGCATCATGGAGTTTACGAACGCGCGCGCCCCGGATTTGAAATCAGCCTCCAGCGGGCCGAGCATCCGCTCCATTTCCTCGTTCGTCAACTTGTATTCCACGTCTTCAAACGTGTCGACGCCGACAAGCCCGATCACGCGCCCCGGCATCAGAGCCGCCGCTTCCGCTATCACCGGGCCGCCCATAGAATGGCCTATGAGAATCATCTTCTGCGCGCCCGCGGCGTCCGCCACCGCGCGCACGTCTTCGCCAAAGGCGCTCATCGCGTAAGTCTCCCGCTCCATGCCGGAGTTTCCGTGTCCAGCCATATCGAGGACTATCACCCGGCGCTTCCGGGAGAAATGCCCGATCTGCTCCCGCCAGTATCTTGAATCGCAGCTCCATCCGTGAACGAAGACCAGAGTCGGCTCTCCCTCTCCCCAAACCTCGTATGCGATGGGAGTTCCGTCCTTTGACACTGCCACGCCGGGCCAATCAGCCATCGCGCGCCCCGCCGAGACGACAAGCGCGGCGCACGCAATCGCCATCATAAACCGAGCGACATCGCGCCTGCGAAAATTTCCCCGTTCGGTTTCGACGCGCTTAGTGTTTGATTTCATAGTTGAAACCCTCATTTCCGCCGCTCAATAGAGCGCGCTGCATATTCAGAAAAGAGATTCAGGCTTGATGGTAGGCGGTAGCGACCGCCGTTGCCACAAGAGCGCCCGCGTTTCTGGCGCGCACTTCCACTTTCCACACGCTGATTCTTTTCTTGATTTCGATGGGAGACGCTTCGGCGACCAGAACGTCGCCGCCGAGCGCGCCGGAGTGATATCTGGCGTTCACGTCGAGCGTGACCGCGCGGACTCCGCGCGAATTCGCGGCCACCGCCAGCGACTGGTCGATGACGGCGTACACCGCCGCCCCGTGCGCCCTGCCCACCGCGTTCATGTATTCCGGCTTCGCTTCTAGCGACACTCTGGCGAAACCTTCGGACACTTCCTCGATGACGATGCCCAGATGCCGCGCGAGCGGGTCTCCGCCCACCGTTTCTCTAGCGTATTTAATCGATTCTTCGATATTGCCGTCCATAATGACCGCCTTCCGTGGAAAACCTCCCGGAGCCTGCCGGGGGCGAATTGTTTTTATGAAAACAGGCCGACCGCGCGCTCGGCGAGCAGCCACACCATAAACCCTGAGAACGCGATGCCGACAATCGAGCCGGCCACGACATCGGAGAGGAAATGAACGCCGTTGTAAATCCGGGAATAAGCGCCGAGGGCGGCTGCTGCCACGAGCGGAACCGCCATTGATGGAAAGAACACCGACAGCGAAAGCGCCGCCGCGAAATAGCCCGCTGAATGCCCTGACGGAAACGACGGCCTCTTGAGCAGCCTGCGGTGCGGCACTTTGGGAGTTATCTCAGGCATCACCATGAAGGGGCGCTTGCGCTTCCAGAACATCTTGACGGTCATCTCCGCGATGACGCCGGCCGCGCCCGCCCCGGCGAGCATCACCAGCCCCGCCGCTTTGACCCTCGGCTCTCCGAAAATCATCATCGCCACGCTTGCCGCGATGTACACTATCCCCTTGTTCGCCCCGACGGACAGAACGGGCATCAGCGCGTCGAAAATCGGGTTGCGGAACCGCGAGTACAGGAAGAGGGTCGCCCTGCGGTCCAACATCTCCAGCCCGCCCGGCGCCGTCCCTTCTGTTTTCTCTTCTACCGCCATCTCTCCAGCGCTTTCGTTAAAATCAGAAGTTCGCGGTCACCTCTAGGCTGCCCACCGTGCCCGAATAGTCGTTATCCGCCGCCGCTCCGGCGGAATACTTGTCCTTCTTTATGTTCATTGTCACAGAAAATGTCCTGTTAATCGTGTAGACCGCTTCGGCGATGTATTCGTCTCGCGTCGTCTCAGTCGTCGCTGACGATCTCTCCGTGCGCGCAAAACCGATTTTGCTGTTCATCCGTTTGGAAGTTTTGTGCCTGACTTCAAATCCGAGTATGTCCGTGTCGGAGGGCGTCGGCGATGTCCTTCTGACGTCGTATGACATCGCGCACTCGATTCTTTCAGACGCGACATATCCCAGTTTGAGTATGTACTGGTTCTCTTCGGAATCGGTTGATGCAGTCTGCGTGCTGTTGGTCTTGTCCGTGGTCTTCCAAGAGAAGCGTCCGTCCAACTTGCTCCTGTTGTCAGGATCGTAAAGGAAAGAAAGCCCGTAGCCGTCCGACTTGTTGCTGGAAGTCTCTCCGACGGCGGCTTTGACCTTGTCGATAGAAGGCTCGACGACCCACATAGGAGCCGCCTTGTATCCGAAGGAAGCGTTGGCGGTGTCTGTTCGGGCGCTCCCTGTGAGATTGTTCGGAAGGTCGCGGCGGTAGGCCGAGATGTTCACAAAAGTTATTCTTCCAAACGGCCTCGCCGACGCTCCCAGCATTATCGAGTCCCAGTTCTCGTCGTCATAGTCGGCCCGGCTGTGCGTCTTCTTCTGCATCAGTATTCTGCTATTTAGAGACCAGATATCGTCCGGCGTCCAGCTCGCGTCGAGGTTCTTGGCGAATGTCTTGGTTCCGAAGCTCGCGTCCGCGCCGAATCCCGCCGGCGCGATCACGTCTGTTTCCGTCAACTCCAGATATCCTCTCACGTTGAGCTTGCCGCTCGGCGTGTATCCGAATCCGACAAGTCTCCTGTCCGTGTCCTTGTCTGTCAACGCGCCCGTGTTGTCCTCGAACTCGGAGTTCGACAGTTCCGCGTTCACCGTGAAGACGTTCTTTCCTCTCGGATCCCACTTGAAGAAAAGCTCGTCCACCGTTCTGGTGTTGTCCAGTTTGGAAACATTCAGGTTGTCGCTCGCGTCGAACCGGGTTTTCTTGAGAGTTATTTCCTTGATGCGCCCTTTGCGGAAAGTGGCTCCCGCGCCTATGCGGTCATAGTCGTCCTTGTCCGTAGTGTTGAAGTTGTGCATGTTGTTGTATGTCAGATAGTCGCCGAACAGCGTCAGATTGTCCATGAGATTCAGCTTGACGTCTCCGGAGAGTCTTTTCTCCTCGTTGTTGCTGTAGTCGTTCAGGGGAGAGAAAGCCATGTCCTTGCTAATGGTCTCGATGTTGAAAGAAGCCTTCTTGCCGGAGTAGCCGATTTTGGTTCTGACCGCCGAGGCGGACTTCGTGGTGTCCGTTCCGAGGTCGGGGGCCACGCTGTAGTTGGCGATGATTGTCGTCCCGGCCGGGATGTCGTATTTGAACACCAGAATCTTTTCGCCGGGGCAGGCATTGCCCGCGTCGGTCTCGATTGTGAAGTCGCCCGGATAGCTCTTCCTGCCTCGTGACGTCACGAGGTCGTCGAAGAAAATCTCGACCTCCGCGGCCGTCGCCGGGTCTCGCTGCAGGCAGTACTCTCTCTGCGTCGGGACTATCACGGTCGCCACATGCTCCTCGAGAACCTTGATCCGCCGGTTCGACATGTCGGCGTCCGTGGTCGAGACTTCCGCCTCCACGCTCAGCTTGTCGAACAGTTTGGTCATGAAATACACATCCACAATCTTTTTATCCGACGCCTTTTCCTCGGCGGCGGTCTTCTGGACGAAGTCGTACTGCGCCCTGATAACGTGGTTGTGGTCGGGGATATAGCTCGGATTTAGGATTATTATCTGGTTGGCCACCTCGTCGATGAAATAGTCCGAGCCTTCCTCGCATGTCGTCTGCGCGGCTCCGTACTTCACATCCGAGCAGGGAGTCATCATTTCCAAGCAGGTTATGTTCTCGTCTGTGTGCGGGCCTTCTCCGTATGTCTCGCACCACCACACTGTCTCCGTGCCGCTGTATACAGCGCTCTTGGAAAGCGTGAAACGGGACATGGCCGGCTCGGAGAGATAGTCCCTCTGCCGCCCGATGTGCTTGGGGTTGAAGTAGTGATACCTCACCGACACCGTCGAGGAGGCCATCGGCGCGATGAAGTCCAGCTCGCCGCTCACGTAGTCGATCAGGTAGTCCGTGTTCCGCAGCAGCGGCGTCCCGTTCCTCAGCACAAGCTCGGTATCCTTCTCGATAAAGGCGTACGGAGATTTCATCGATCCTGTGAACAGCGAGCGCGTCTCGTCTATGTTGAACGGGCCGACCTCGAAATCGACGGCGTTGTATATCAGGACCGACTGCGAAACGGCGTTTGCCCCTTCAGACATGAACGAGCCGCCGATAGTGAACTTCTTGCTGAGAGGCGTGAACTCGACTCCGAAAGCGTTCATGTTTCCCGTCTTCATGCTCAACAGAAGAGTCGATTCATACGTTATCTCCACCGTCTGCGCGGCGTTGACGACGAATCCGAAGGTTATGTCCCCTCTGAAATAGTCTATGTAATACTGTCCGGCGGAAACCGGCGCGCCGTCTATCCTAACCTGCTCTGTCCCTTCCACTATCTGGAACGCGTTCAATGTGTACGGGCCGCGCTTGTTCTGGCCTTTGAAAGTTATCGTCTCGGTTTTGCTTTTCTCTTTGGACATAATGGCGCTGACGCGCAGAGAGCCGGTGTCGTAAACGTAGTCTATGCCCCTGATATTCTTGTGGAATGAAACGAGAGAGCCGCCGGGGAAA
>JAKQBV010000311.1 GCA_029573925.1 bacterium | reverse complement strand
CGCAGAGAGCGTATAGGTGATTGGCCCGTCAGGTCTCTCAAGGCCGAAAACTGCGAGATCGTATTCTAAAACCTACCCGCCCCTCCACCCCTTTTCGATGAGGGTTGGGTTACGGTGGGTTGACAGCCTTTATCATAGGTGAGTTTTTGATCGGTATTTCCCATAGGATACGATATTTCCCTTTTTCCACTCGCCATGCAACCGGCACTTCGGATTCGGGCAGGCTACGCTAGTTTTTTTGTATTTTGCCGGTCTTCCCCTTGTTTCCAACGCATTTCACCTGTTATTGCAATATTTCATCCGCTTGGTTTCAAAAAACACTGTGATTAAGCCATGTTTTATTATCAACACAATATGGGGGCATAGAAAAAAGCGTTCCTTTTGAAAAAAACCGCTTGAACACTCGTCTTTTTGATTTCAATGCGTTTTCCGCCTTTATGTCCCCGGAGACAACCCTCTTCGAACCGCAAAAATGGTCGTTTCTACTGAAAACCCCCAGAAATTGCAATCAGAGAAACCCCGAGAATATCGCTCTTCTGTAAAAAATGTGGTGGAATTTAACAGTTTGAGTGATTCCGGGCCGAAACCGCATTCTCAGACGACAATCCAATGTGACCAGCAGAGGTCCCAACCCGCCGCGCCAGAATCGGATGTGTCGGCTTTTGTCCGGGCAGTTGAAGGCGAATCCCGACCTGCGGCGAACGACGCGCCACCCCGCAGAACCCGCAGCAGAATAAAGCCCCCGATAATCGAAGTTGTCTACGTCCCGACCAAAATCGATCCTTCCGACCAGAAGGTCGTCTACGACATCCTCGCGGACTGGATTCTCAAAGACATCGAAAAGGAGATGAAGAATAAGCCGTCCTCGTAGCGAAGGAAGATCGCTTGACAAAAGCCCTTGAAGCGTGTAATTTGAATATTGAATGTTCAAACGTCCGGCGTGAGGATGGATTATGATCAAGCGGACTCTGTCTGAAAAACTGAAGAAGGCGGCAAAGCAGTTCCCTGTCGTCTCAGTAACCGGGCCCCGGCAGTCCGGAAAGACCACTCTTGTTCAGTCCGCGTTCACGAATTACCAATACGCTTCCCTCGAGACGCCGGACCAGCGCCGGTTTGCCCTCGAAGAGCCTCGCGATTTCCTCGAACAATTCGACGGACCGGTCATTCTGGATGAAGTCCAGCGCGCGCCGGAACTGTTCTCCTATCTCCAGACTCTTGTGGACGAGCACAGGGACTGGGCTGGAAGATTTATCCTGACCGGTTCGCAGAACTTCCTGCTACTGCAAAGCATCTCCCAGTCGCTTGCCGGAAGATGCGCAGTGCTGCATCTTCTGCCCTTCTCTCTGGCCGAACTTCAAGGACGGAAACATATATCACTTGAGACGCTCGGTAAAACCGTTCCCAAGGCTCTGAAACCGCCTGAAAAAAGTTTGTTGGATACGCTCTTCACCGGTTTTTATCCTCGGATACACGACAAGGGGCTTCCCCCGCGCGACTGGCTGGCGAGTTACTACCAGACCTACATAGAAAGAGACGTGCGGAGCATTCTTAATATCGGCGATGTAGAGACGTTCGGCAGGTTCATCAGATTGTGTGCGGGCCGGAGCGGGCAACTGCTCAATCTGTCGGGGCTGGCTTCCGACTGTGGAATCTCGCACACAACGGCTGCAAGGTGGCTCTCCGTTCTTGAAGCCGGATTCATCGTCACGCTCCTGCGCCCGCATTACAAAAACTTCGGCAAACGGCTCATCAAGAGTCCCAAGCTCTACTTTCTGGACACGGGGCTTTTGTGCTATCTGCTGAATATCCGTTCGCCGGATGAACCTTTACATCGCGCTGAACGCGGAGCGGTGTTTGAGAGTTACATAGTTTCGGAGTTGTACAAAAACTTCATGCACCACGGCGAACAACCGGGGCTTTATTTCTGGCGCGACGCCCACGGCCACGAAGTCGACATCATTATAGACCTCGGACAAGAACTCATCCCCGTCGAAGCAAAATCCGCCCAGAC
>JAKQBV010000296.1 GCA_029573925.1 bacterium | reverse complement strand
TGAGCTCATTGCGTACCTTGATTACTATAATAATCGTCGTATCAAAGTCAAACTAAAAGGCTTGCCACCCGCTCTTCACAGGCAACAAGCTCTTTTAATCGCTTAATTCTCTTTTGTCTAACTTTTTTGGGTCAGTTCATCGGCGTCTCTTTTATTTTGGCGGAGGGCCAGGGATTCTCCGCTTCGCCTCCCGCATCTTGCGCTTCGCGCGGCGCGGCTATCGTCGGCGGCGCTGCCCGGGGCGGGCAAACCGCACACTGTGCGCTTTGCTTCTTCCGCCCTTCGAATCCCTTTGAACAAAGCAAAATAAAAAAGACGCCTTTGGGCGTCTTTTTTATTTTGGCGGAGGGCCAGGGATTCGAACCCTGGGTCCGGTTAAGGACACGGCATTTCGAGTGCCGCACGATCGACCACTCTGACAACCCTCCATGTCAACTGCTCGCGCGAGGATTATTATACACAAAATCATGTTCCAATTGCAATGTTTTTGTAGAAAAACCTGTGTGCGATTGTAGTGCGTTATCTCGAATGCTATACTCAAGTTGTTATTGAAACTCGCCCTATCCTCATCATATTTCGAAAGGAGTTTATTATGGCGGACGACTTTGGTAAAAAGGTTGAACAATTCGGCCAAGATATTTGGAAAAAAACGACGGATGTTTTTAACGTCATCAGCAAGAACACTGAGATCGCGGGAAAACAGCGCGAACTCCGCATGGTGTACGCTGAAATCGGCAAACACTATTGCGCAAAGCATGGTGCGGAAGCCGGAAACGAATTCCACGAACAGTGCGAACGCGCGCTTGCTATGGCAAAGGAGATTGAAGAACTGGAGCAAGAGGTTTTGCAGCATCGCGGTCGCAGAAAGTGCGAAAAATGCGGCGAATCCATTCCCTCGGATGTAGCGTTTTGCCCGCATTGCGGAGCGGCGCAGCCTAAGGTAGAACCCGAAGCTCCCGAGGCGGACGCAGCCGAAGTGATAGACAGCTGGATTTGTCCGGTTTGCGGCGCCAAGATGGACGAGGACAATCAGTACTGTACCACTTGTGGAGCGAAACGCCCGTAACGAAAATTAAGAACGCTCATTGCGAGCGTTCTTTTTATGTAAAAATAAGGACTTTCTTTTTTAACCAACCGGAATTAAATCGCAGACAACCTTAAGCTTGGTTTCGTCGGTTGAGAAAGCACGGGTATCCGGTGCGGCAAGTGGCGGACGAACAGACGCGATTTTCTCTACTTTAGTATACACGGCGTCATCTTCATAGGCTACGCAGGAATGAATGCTGTTCGGAGTCTTTGTTGCGAAAAGAATGATAACTGCCGCGAGCACGAGAATTCCGGCAAATGCAACTGCGCCGCGAACTAAAAGCTTCTTCATATCCATTCACCTCTGTAATGTTATGGTTTTATTTTAATTGAGAATTGTTACATATCCGTTTCTAATACCGTGTTTATCCGAACTATTTTTAGCGCATTCATGAAACATGAATGTAATATGTCGCAATTTGTTACTTTTATGTTACTTCTTTTAAGCGTACTCTTAGCTTTTCTATTGATATTAGTTTACGGTTCGCTTTATCACTCACTACAGACCTACCCTCCCGGCGGCTGCGCAATGGTCGCGGTGCGTCGGGGCTGAAGCCCGCTCCTACTGCTCCCTTGCTTGCCGTTCCTCCGCGGCGCTTCCTCTGCCACTGGCAGCGCGCCGCTGCGTCATGTTTCGAGTCAAGCGCTTTCTGTTTGCCCTGCTGGGACATTCTTAGTTTCCGCGCTATCCTGCGTTAGGTTCGGGAGGGTAGGATAACGCAGGAGACGCAGACAAAACAAAAGACCATGCATTTGAACTGAACCCCGGAAAACAGACATTGAAAGAAAAGAGCCTCCTATCGTAGGATAAAGCGATAGGAGGTTTTCATATGGGGAAACAATTTGGGAAAGCGATCATACCGCAAGTATTGGAACTAAGAACGAAAGGCTATA
>JAKQBV010000294.1 GCA_029573925.1 bacterium | reverse complement strand
CTCCATGCCTTCTAGCGCGCGGGTGGTCACTTGGGGGAGAGTCTGGCGGTCGAGCATTATGTTCAGGTCGATGTCGGGTTTGAGGCCGAACAGCGACAGCATCTGGTCCAGCATCGCGCGATGCTGGCCGGTGACGACAATTTTGTGGTCGATCTGAGGGCGGCGGGCGAGTTCGAGGGCGACGGGGGCCATTTTTATCGCTTCCGGCCTCGTTCCGAACACCGAGCACACTTTCAGTTTCTTCATCGTTTCACGCCTTGGGCTTGTTTTTTTTCACGACTTTGCCGATGCCGATAAGCAAAAGCGCCACGGCGGCGACAGACAGCATGAGATAGAGCGCGAGCAGCCATTCCTTGATTATAGCCAGCGAGACGGCGCTCAGCGCGAACGTTATCAAGTAGCAGAGTATGACCGCGTCCCGGTGATGCCAGCCGCGCGCGAGGAAGCGGTGGTGGAGGTGTTCCTTGTCCGCGCCCGACATCACGGGCTTTCGGCTGTAAAGCCTGCGGACGATGGCGAACCCGGTGTCGAAGATGGGCACTCCGAGCGCGAATATGGGAATGAGCAGCGTGAGGGTGGATGTGATTTTGAACGCGCCGGTGACGGCGAGCGCGGCAGCTGTGAATCCGAGAAAGTACGCGCCTGAGTCGCCCATGAAAGTCTTTGAAGGAAAGAAGTTCCAGCGAAGGAAGCCCGCCGAGGCGCCGACTAGGGCGAGGGCCATGAGCGCGCTTTCGGTCTGTCCCCGGCTTGCCGCCACGAGAAAAAATGTGAGAGAGGCGATGTTGACGATTCCGGCCGCCAGCCCGTCCAGCCCGTCTATGAGGTTCACCGCGTTGGTGACGCCGACCAGCCACGCCACAGTGACGGCGAACGACAGCCAGAGGGGAAGCGGGAAGACGCCGCCGGCGGGGTTGGTGACGAACTGAACGCGAACGCCGAGCGAGAATACGAGGCAGGCTACCGCGATTTGAGCGATAAGCTTCGGGAGCGCGCGCAGAGAGCGAATGTCGTCCGCAAGCCCTATGCAGAGAGCGAGAAACGAGCCGAGGATGACCGGGCCTCTGAGGGGAGCGTCGCCTCCCGCGACAAGCAGCGCCGCGGCGAAGGCGAAGAACATCGCCGGGCCGCCCATGCGCGCGGTGGGTTTCACGTTTACCCTGCGCGGGCCGGGCATGTCCACCGCGCCCCACTTGAACGCCAGCCGCACGAACGTCGGCGTCATCAGCAGCGACACCGCCAGAGCTACCGCAAAAGTGACGAGATAGTTTGATGTCATGTTTTATGCGCGCGCGCGCCGCGCTTTCAAACGCCGCGCTTTCATTTTTTCTTCTTCACGGGAGCGCCCGACAGCTTAAGGTCCAGCGGGACTCCGACAAGGTCGAACACTCCGCGTATCCTGTTTTCCACCAGCTTGACGTAAGCCTGCGGGAAAAGCTCCGGATCGTTTACTTTGATTATTATGCGGGGCGGATTGGCGCTGTCGTGCACCACGCCCCTTATCTCGCCCACCTTCCTGCCTCGCGAGCCGGGGGAATACATCGAGCGGACGTCATAAACGACGTTGGTCAGCAGTTCGATGGGCAGCATGAATCTCATGCGCGCGCTCACCTCTGAGAGCCGGTCGAGCAGCGCCTCCATCCCCGCGCGCTCCCGCGCCGACACGAACAGGACTGGCGTATGCATCAGGAACGGGGCTTCGGTCTTGATGTGATTCAGGAAGTTGTCGTAGTCGGGGTTGTCGATAAGGTCCATCTTGTTGCACACGATAACGAGGCCGCGCTTCAACTCGATTGCTTCGTTTATTATTCTCTTGTCGCCTTCCAGCAACCCGTCCCGCGAGTCCAGAACCAGAGCCACAACGTCGGATTCGGCCATCGCGCGCCGGGTGCGCGTCGAGCTGTAGAACTCCAGCCTGTCCATCTTCGACTTGCGGCGCTTAAGCCCGGCGGTGTCCACTATCACGAACCTGCGCCCGTCATGAACGAATTCGGCGTCCACTCTGTCCCGCGTGGTTCCGGGAACGTCGGATACCACGCACCGTTCCTCGCCGAGGACGGCGTTGACGATGGAGGATTTTCCCACGTTCGGCCTGCCGACGACGCAGAACCTCGTCTCCGGCGTCTCGAACGACGCTCCGCGCGCCTTCGGAAGCAGCGACGCGACGCGCTCCCTTAGCGCCTCTATGTTGTCGCCGTGCAGGGCGGACACGGCTATCGGCTCGCCCATGCCGAGAGCGAAAAACTCCGAGGCTCCCTGCGCGATCTTTCCGCTGTCGGATTTGTTCGCGGCCAAAATCACCGGCTTATTGTGCTTGCGCAGGACATCGGCCACAATCCGGTCCTCCGGCATCACGCCCGCCGCGGCGTCCGCCACGAAAACGAGGACGGCCGAGCTTTCAAAGGACATCAGTATCTGTTTTTCGATGTTGCGGTCCAGCTCCGATTTTCCGCCGGGGGTCAGCCCTCCGGTGTCCACAAGGAACGCGGGAACGCCGCCGAATCCGCATCTGGCGAATATCCTGTCGCGGGTCACTCCCGCCATATCGTCCACAATAGACACTCTTCGGCCCAGCAGCCGGTTGAACAGAGTGGACTTGCCCACGTTCGGCCTGCCGACTATGGACACCAAGGGAGGCGTTTCAGTTTTCAATATACTATTCTCCGACAATCTGCACTATCAGATTGCGCATCCTCGCCCGCGTGTCAAAATCCACGAAGACAATCTGTTGCCATGTGCCGAGAGCAAGCGCGCCGTCCGTCAGCGGGACGGTCAGCGACGGGCCGAGCAGAGACGCGCGCAGATGCGAATGCCCGTTGCCGTCTCCCCACCGCGCGTTGTGCGCGTAATCTTTCCCTTGCGGCGCCAGCCGCTCCATAAGCTCGGCGAAGTCTTTAACAAGGCCGCTCTCATACTCGATTGTGGTGACCGCTCCGGTAGCTCCCGGCACAAACACCGTCACTATGCCGTCCTTGATGCCCGACTCCTCCGCCGCCCTTGACACCTCGGCGGTGATGTCCGTCATCTGGCCGTTGCCTTCGGTGTTCAACTCCAGTTCGGACTGTCTGACCATTTCAAGTTCCTCCCGTCGCGCTCTCCCAGCTATTCATTTTACATTACCCGGCCTATAATGGAAACAGCGGCGGCGGCAACCTCGCCCGGCGCGGCTTGACGCCGACCGCGCGGGAATATTTCCTCCGGAGCCGGACGTTGAGCTTCTTCGACAATATCCAGAGCGCGGCAGCAAGAGACGAAGAGGTCGAACTTTTTGACATCCTCGGTTCTGGCTATTACGCCTATCTGGAGACCGGCGAACGACTCGACATCCAGCGCGCTTTCAACTTCCAGCCCCGAATCGACGACTTCAACGACTATTACTCGGTTATGTTCGCGGAGACGCCCTCCGCTTTTTTCGTGTTCCGCCAACGCGTCACGGAAGGAAAAGCCGCCCCGTGGAGAACTTTCCTTGAGATAAAGGCGCGTAGACCGAGCGTGTTCTACGCGCAGGCATGCTCCCTCGCCTGCCGACTCCGCGAATTTTACGGCAGACCCCGCGACGCCGCCCCTCCGGGTTGAAGACTTTTGAAATAGGTATATAATTAGTTCAGTGGCGGGCGACCGCAATCTCTACTACGGAAGGACTCTCAACTTTGTCCAACGACGAAATGGTCCCGGTCGAGGTATACTGCGTCCGGTTCGACATATTCAACAAAGTCCCCGTCGTGCTGCTAAAAGACAGCGCCGGCGACAGGTTTCTGCCCATCTGGATAGGCATGTTCGAGGCCACCCAGATCGAGATAGCCCTCGAAGGCGTCTCCGTCCCCCGACCCATGAGCCACGACCTCATGAAGTCTCTCCTCGAAAGCTTCGACCTCAAACTCAAGGAAATCAGGATACACGACATAATAGAGGGCACGTTCCACGCAAAAATGCTCGTCAGCAAGGACAACGGCGACCCGGTGCTGGTGGACGCAAGGCCCAGCGACGCCATCGCCCTCTCTCTCCGCACCGACACTCCGATATATGTCTCAAAACGAATCATAGACGAGGCGGCCATCGTCGGCGGCCCCCCGGACGACGAGGAAATTCAGAAATTCAAAGAGTTCGTCCAGAACATCAAACCCGCAGACTTCAAAGAATCTTAAAATATTCATAAAGCAGAGCGCAAGACAAAAAGAAAAGCCAAAAAAAAGAACCAAAGAGAAACTTTTGAAAAAGTTTCTCTTTGGAATCTCTTCAAAACTTTTCAATGCGCGACGGGACGCGAAGCTGGCGCTTCGCGTCCCGTCGCTCCTGTGAAATCATTTATAAAAAAGATTCCTCTGATAATCCTTTCCCAATGTGTTTTCACACGATGCGCGCCGAAGGCGGAAGCGAAGCTCCGCCTTTGGCGCTAGCATGAAAGATTTTGAAAGGGATTTTAAGGGAAAACTTTTTCAAAAGTTTTCCCTTTATGAGCACAAACGCATTTAAAAAACAAAAGAGAAACTTTCTATGAAAGTTTCTCTTTTTTTCAAACAGCTTGGGTTATTCTTCCGTGTCTTCCGTTTCGTCGCCGGGTTCGGGCGCGCAGGCGTTGACGGAGGCGACGGTGTCGTCGTAGTCCTCCTCTTTGAAGACCTCGAAGGCGACGACTTTGTCGCTTTCGTCCATGCGCATGAGGCGGACGCCCTGAGTGCTGCGTCCGATGGTGGCCGAGATTGTTCTTACAGGCACGCGGATGATGATGCCTTTTTCGGAGATCATCATAAGCTCGTCGTCCACTCCGGCAACCGCTATGCCGACGACATCGCCGTTGCGTTCGCTCACCTTTATGTTGAGGATGCCTTTTCCGCCTCTGTTCTGGCCTCTGTAGTATTTGAGCAGCGTGCGCTTGCCGTAGCCATTTTCGCAGACGGCCAGCATGGCTTTCTCGTCGTCCACTATGCTCGCGCCGACGACCTCGTCGCCCCGGTTGAGCATGATGCCGCGCACTCCCGCCGCGCCTCGGCCCATTCCTCTGACATCCGACTCCTTGAACCTGATGCTGAGGCCCTTTCTGGTGCCGATTACGACCTCGCGCTCGCCGTTCGACATGATGACATATCTCAACTCGTCGCCCTGTCTCAGCGTTATCGCCCTGATGCCGCCCTTGCGCGGAGTGTCGTACTCGCTCAGCTTGGTCTTCTTCACAAGCCCATCCTTCGTTATCATCATCAGATAGTGCTCGTCGTCGAACTCCTTGATGGGGATGACGGCGGTGATTCTTTCCGCGGGAGCAAGCTGGAGGAGGTTGACCAGCGGGATGCCCTTTGCGGTGCGGCCCGCCTGCGGAAGCTGATAAGCCTTCATCCTGTATATCTGCCCCCTGTTGGAGAAGAACAGGATGATATCGTGGCTGCAGGTGACGAACAGGTGTTTTACGGTGTCCTCGGATTTTTTAGTGAGGCCGATAACGCCGCGCCCGCCCCGGCCCTGCGTGCGGTAGGTGTCGACCGGCAGCCGCTTTACCCACCCGTCGCGGGTGACTGTTATCACGACGTCCTCGCGCTGGATAAGGTCCTCAATGTCTATCTCGGCCCCGCCGGCAACGATACGAGTGCGCCTTTTCTCTCCGTATTTCTCCTTAATCTCATTCAGTTCCTTGACGATTATCGCGTCAACTTTTCTCGGATTGGCAAGTATGTCCTCAAGCTCGGCTATTTTCTTGATCAGCTCGGCGTACTCGTCGAGGATGGCCTTCTGCTCGAGGCTGGTGAGTTTCTGCAGCCGCAGGTCGAGTATGGCCTGCGCCTGAATCTCAGAAAGCTCGAAGCGTTTCATGAGGGTCTCGCGGGCAGTCGCCACATCCTTGCTCTTCTTTATTATGGCGATGACCTCGTCGATGTTCTGAAGCGCTATGCGAAGGCCTTCGAGGATGTGGGCGCGGGCTTTCGCCTTGTCCAACTCGAACTGGGTGCGGCGGCGCACGACGTCCCGCCTGTGCTCGATGAAATATTCGAGCATCTCTTTCAGAGCCAGCGTCTTCGGCTCGTTGTTCACGAGCGCCAGCATGATTATGCTGAACGTAGTCTGCATCTGCGTGTGCTTCATTATAAGATTCTGGATGACGTACGGGTTGGCGTCTTTTTTCAGCTCGATAATGACTCGGATGCCGCCCCGGTCGGATTCGTCGCGGATATCTGATATGCCTTCGATTTTCTTGGCGCGCACGAGGTCAGCTAGCCCCTCGATCATGTTGC
>JAKQBV010000284.1 GCA_029573925.1 bacterium | reverse complement strand
CGCGCGAAAAGCGGTATGTCCGCCCTTCGCTCCCGGAGCGGCGGCACGTATATCGGGATGACGTTCAGCCTGAAGTAGAGGTCTTCGCGGAACCTGTTGGACTTTATTTCCGCTTCGAGGTCCTTGTTCGTGGCCGCGATGACCCTGACGTCCACCCTCACCGTGTTGTCTCCGCCGACGCGGTGGAACTCGTGTTCCTGAAGGACGCGGAGCACCTTCGCCTGAGTGTCGAGGTGCATGTCGCCAATCTCGTCAAGAAAGATGGTTCCCTTGTTGGCCGCCTCGAACTTTCCGCGCCGCATGGCCGCCGCGCCTGTGAAGGCCCCTTTCTCGTGGCCGAACAGTTCGCTCTCGATAAGCTCGTGCGGAATGGCCGCGCAGTTCACCTTGATGAAGGGGCGGTCCCTTCGAGGGCTGGCGTTGTGGAGGGCCCTCGCCACCAGTTCCTTGCCCACCCCGTTCTCGCCTCTTATCATCACCCTGCTCTGCGAGTTGCCGACGGTCATAATTCTGCGGACAAGCTCTTTCATGGCGGAGCTTTCGCCGATTATGTCGTGTTTCTGCCGCACCTCGTCCCGCAGAGCGATGTTTTCTTTTTCCAGCCGGCGGAACTCTATGGCGCGCTTGACGGTCAGCAACAGTTTTTCTCTCGAAACGGGTTTCTCGATGAAGTCGTAAGCGCCGAGCTTGGTGGCCTCGACCGCAGTGCTGATGGTTCCGTGGCCGCTCATCATTATGACGGCGGTGTTGGGCCATTTCTCCTTGAAGACGCGCAGAAGCTCAAGACCGTCCATGCCGGGCATCATAATGTCGAACACTCCGAGGGAACACTCGGCGGCGGCCTGCTCATCGAGCGCCTTTGCTCCTGATTCCGCCGTCCTGACGGCGTACCCGTTGGACTTCAACGCCATCGATATGGTCGAAAGGATATTCTTTTCGTCGTCCACGATCAGAATCGATTCATCGCTCAAGCCCTGAGCCTCCAGTCTCGGCGGCTGTCTGATCGCCGAAAGCCACCGCGAACTCCGCTCCCTTTCCGGGCGCGCCGGACGCTTCTATCCGCGCGCCGTGGTCGGCGAGTATCCTTCTGGCGATGGAGAGGCCCAGCCCGGTCCCGCCGCTTTTTGACGTGAAATACGGCGTAAATATTCTCTCCAACTGTTCGGCGGTCATGCCGACTCCGGTGTCCCTGAAGCGGAATACGGCCCCGCCCTCGGTCTTCACGGCGGACACCGTCAAATCGCCGCCGTCAGGCATCGCCTCGACCGCGTTCTTTATCAGGTTGGTGAAAACCCTGTTGAGTTGGTCGCGGTCGGCCCTTATCACAATCGCCTTGTCGCAACCTATTATATTCAATTTGACCCCGGCCGGGGCGGTCGAGCTGTGAAATTTCACTAGATTGTGCAGCATCTCGGCGGCGTCCACGCGCTCGAACACCGGCTCCGGCATCTGCGCGAACTCCGAGAATTCATTGGCCAGTCGCCTCAGCTTGTCCACCTCTTCGAGTATCATGTCCGACGATTCCGGGAACATCTCGTCGAACATCTCCCTGTTCTCCTCGAACACCGCTTTCAGGTTCTCGATGGAAAGCTGGATGGGGGAGAGGGGGTTTTTAATTTCATGAGCGATCCTGCGGGCGACCTCGCGCCATGCCGCCGTCCTTTCGGTTAGCGCAAGCCGGATGCTGTAGTCGCGCAGGTCGAACGCCATCTTGTTCATGGTGCGCGCCAACAACCCAATCTCGTCGCCGGACATGACGGGCGTCTCCGC
>JAKQBV010000188.1 GCA_029573925.1 bacterium | reverse complement strand
GCCTTTATTAAAAAGCGACTGAAGTCGCTTATATGAAAGCGACAATGAATTGTCGCACTCCAAATTAAACAAACTAAAAACCTTTTTACAAAAGCCATATATTTACTGGCAGAACTATCTGATTTTCAGAGATACTCAGGTGTTTTTTTGTTCAGCATGTGAAATAGTGTGACAAATATCAAGCCGATATAATTGACAAAATCGGTGTCTTTTTGAAAAAATCATGGTAAAATAGCATAGTAATGAAGATAACAATATCTGATCATGTAATTCAAAACTATTCATCATCATATCGTATTAACATAACATTTTTCTAATCCCTAATAAAAGCGAGGGGGCTCCAATGTTGAAAAGAACTCTTAAATTTGTGCCTGTCGCGGCTTTGCTTATTATCATCGCTGCCGTGTATTCCGCCGATCTTAGGGCGATACCGGTAACGGCGTCGCTGGCGAGCGTTACAGGCGATGTGCGGGTGACGCTGCCGGACGGAACGACAACGCAGGGGACGGTCAACATGGCTCTGCCGAGCGGGACCCGGATAGCGACGGGGGCCAAATCTTCGGCGGTGATCAAGTGGAGCGCGTCTAACACGCTGAAGCTCAACCCGTTCACCAACTTTACCATTAAGGATATAGATGTCGATCCGAGGACTAAGACGGTGACGTCCAGCCTCGACCTGCAGACAGGCAAGATAAAAGCGAAGGCCGAAAAGCTGCACAGTCCGAGTTCGGAGTTCTCCATCAGCACGCCGACTGCGGTGGCAGGCGTGCGCGGAACCGAATTCGACATGGAAAACACTCCTGAGAACACCACAAGCGTAACCACAAGGACAGGCGCGGTGGAAGTGACGTCGCAGGGCCAGTCGGTAATGGCTGTCGGCGGCACGCAGGTCGTTGTAGAGCCTAATCAGCCGCCGGCTCCCCCGGTTCCGGTGACCGAAGAGGAAATGAACGCGTGCGAAGTCGATGAAGACTGCATGTCTCACCATTGCGTTGACGGGCAGTGCATTGGAGAGAGCGAGTCGATGAGCGGCGGAGGCTGCAAAGCGGCGAGCGCCGCGTGTGAAACCGACGGTGAATGTTGCGGGAAGGTCTGCGCGGAAGGCGTTTGCGCCGTTGCCACAGAGACCGCCGCCCAGCCGAAACCAGAACCTGAACCGGAAGAGGAAGAAGAAGGAACAGAGGCAGGAAGGGCGGCAGCGTGTTTTGTCGAGTTGTCCAATCCGACGGACGGCGGCGTTTTTCCGCTATCCAGAGGCTCGATAACGGTGTCTGGAACGACCCTCCCCGGAGCGAACTGCTCAGTGGGCGGTCTGATGGCGACAGCGGGAGCCGGCGGCGCTTTCACCGCTGAATACCCGATCAGCGACGCCGAAGACAAGACGCTGGAAGTGGTTTGCTCCAGCCCGGACGGGGCTTGCTCTGCTGAAGCCAAGGCTGAAATTGAAGTTGTCGGGCCGCCGGCCCTGACGGTCTCTCAACCCGCCGAAGGCTTCGTGCAGTGCCCAAACGTCGCGATTTCAGGCATGACGAATCCGGGCGTTACCGTATATGTCAATGGGATTCCCATTGCGAGCGCCGGGCGCGCAACCATAGGCGCTGACGGCTCTTTCTCCCTCGATAGCTATTATCTGACAGATTGCTCCAAGCCCATCGAGTTCTCCGCTTCCGACCAGTTCAACCAGACGACTAGATTGATCGTGAACTCTGGCGCGACGTTGAACCCGACGCGTTTGGGCGTGATAATCGAAAATATAGAATTGAGCCTGATCCCTAGCGGGACATGGCAGGACGGCCGGACTTCGGTTGAGGCGGTGGCGACGGTTATGGCCTCGACTCCGATTTCCGGAGCGTTGATGGTCACTTTCAAAGACGGCTCAGGCGCGTTGCTCGGCAACAGGATGCTGACGCTGATTGAAGGTTTGAAAACCGGAAGGATAGGGGCCGAAACCGGGTCTGAACCGGAAGTCTTCTACGCCCAAGCGGTCATGACCCTGACGAGCGGCCCGGCCAATCCGTTTGTGGTCGAAGCCTCAATTGAGGAAAAGGTATCTCGCTCCTCCATCGTTCTCACTCCCATTGCCTGCTTCTCTCCTTCCGATTGCGACGATAACAATCCTCTCACAATCGATACGTGCTCCAACCCCGGAACGTTGAGCGCGGTTTGCGTGAACACTCCCTGCAGTGTCGCGTGTTCTCAGGATGCCGCTTGCAATGACAGCAATCCGTTGACATTCGACGCCTGCTCCGCGCCCGGAACATGCGCGGCGGCGTGCGTGAATACCGCCATCGCCTGCGCGGCGGACGCGGACTGCGATGACAGCGTAGCGATTACATACG
The DNA here is from genome assembly GCA_029573925.1 of bacterium. GTDB lineage: Bacteria > UBP15 > UBA6099 > UBA6099 > UBA6099 > UBA6099. The sequence continues at coordinate 3,501 of JAKQBV010000188.1, read as the reverse complement.
ACACATGCTCCAATCCCGGCCTGCTGAGCGCGGCGTGCGTAAACACCGCCATCGCCTGCGCGGCTGACGCGGATTGTAATGATAGCGTCGCGATTACATTCGACACATGCTCCAACCCCGGAACACTTAGCGCGACATGCGTGAATACAACGGTTGAATGCGCGACCGCCGCCGACTGCGACGATGCAAACACATTGACTTTCGATGAATGCTCTAACCCCGGTTTGCTGAGCGCGGTCTGCGTGAACACTCCTATAGAATGCATTTCGGACTTGGACTGCGACGACAGCGTCGCGTTGACGTTGGATATCTGCAACGACCCCGGCCTATTGAGCGCGGCATGCGCGAATATCGCGATCGCCTGTGTTTCTAACTTCGACTGCGACGACAGCGTTGCGTTGACTTATGACCTCTGCGAGTTCCCCGGAGAAGTCGGTTCCGCGTGCGTGAACACGCCTATCGAATGCGCGACCGCCGCCGACTGCGACGATAGCGACATGCTGACTTACGACGAATGTCTGAATGGAGGCGAACTGACCGCCGAGTGTCTGAACACTCCAATCGCCTGCGCTTCCGATTATGACTGCAATGATGCCAACCCGATGACGGTCGATGTGTGTGAGAATCCCGGAACGCTTAGCGCGGCTTGTGTGAACTTGACATGCGACACATGGACAAGCCAACCGGTTTGCGAGTCGAACTTCTGCTACTGGGACGGGCAGAGCGCAATGTGCGGAGACGTCCCCGTTGATTGCTACTCGGTTTCCGGCGCGTTGGCCTGCGCTGACACAACCGATTGCGAATGGAACTACACCACGGACACATGCGTGGCGGAAGGAACGGCGCTTTGCGGAGCGTGGGAATTCATGGGCGACTGCGAATCGAACAGTTGCTATTGGAACGGATATTACGACGGTTGCGAGAACTCCCCGGCGGATTGTTACTCCATCTACGACCAAACCAACTGCGGCGAGACGACGGATTGCGAATGGAACTACACGAACTGGGAATGCGTGGCGGAAGGAACGGCGCTTTGCGGAGCGTGGGCGGCAAAGGGCGACTGCGAATCCAACAGTTGCTACTGGGACGGAGGCGCGAATCATTGTCTCAACTCCCCAGCCTATTGCGATGGCATTTACGACACATACGCCTGCGGAGACACCACGGACTGCGAATGGAACTACACGTCGGACATGTGTGTGGCGGAAGGGACGGCTCTCTGCGGAGCGTGGGATGACAAGGGAAGCTGCGAATCCAACAGTTGCTACTGGGACGGATATTTAACAGATTGTATGAACTCGCCGGTCTATTGCGATGGCGTTTACGACACATACGCTTGCGGAGACACCACGGACTGCGAATGGAACTACACGTCGGACATGTGTGTGGCGGAAGGGACGGCTCTCTGCGGAGCGTGGGATTATAAAGAAGACTGCGAAAATAACAGTTGCTGGTGGGACGGCTATAATTACAACTGTGAAAACTCGCCGGTGGACTGTTCCTTCTCTTTCGATGGCTACACATGCGGCGAAACCACGGGTTGTGAATGGAACTACACAACGTATTCATGCGTCGAGTTCGGCATGGCGCTCTGCGGCGCGCACGAATATATGTCAGAATGCAACATGAATCCATTGTGCGCATGGATGGAAGGCGCTTGCCATGAGATTTCTTCGTCCGCAGACTGCGAATTCTTTGAAGACGCGATGTCTTGCAACATTCACCTAGGTTACTGCGAATGGTACTTTGGAGAAGAGTACTGCGCAGAGTTTGGGATTGCCGGGTGCGCTAAGTTTAACGACGGAATGGCGTGCGAGGCCGATCCGACCTGCAATTGGGACGGCTACTTCTGCATGGAAGACATGACGCCCCCGGCGTGTGAAACATACCAAAATGATAACATGTGCAACATGGTTCCGGGGTGCTCATGGGAAATGGGGAGTTGCGGCACAATGGGCGGGGCGTGGTGCGACACTACATATCCCACGACTGCCGAAGATTGCTTGTCTTATCAATACGACGAGGAGGCTTGTAATCTGGCTACGGGTTGCTATTTCGACGGCGAACAATGCGCGTACGAAAATGCATACGATTGCGACATGGATATGAGTTGCGCGTGGGATGAATTCGGGAATTCCTGCGTTGAGCAAATTGGAAGCGAATGTGAATTCTTTTACAATGAATCGAGTTGCGCGCAGGAGACGACCTGCGGATGGACGCCCTCTGCCGGCCAGTGTGTTGGCGACCCGATGGGCGGACAACCAAACTAAGCCGGATTCATTAAAGGATTAGAACAAGACCGGATATCGGCGGGGGCGGAATCAAACTGCCCCCGCTTTTTATTTTAAATGACGCGCTTCCGGGATTTGAGTGGGTAGGTACCACATATAGTGTTCAGGCCGGTAGCGCATGAAGATTCCTTTCACGAATTAATTTTCGGATACAGGTCGAGACCGCCGCAGTGGAAATAGATAGCAGTTTTGTAATGGTCTCTGTTTCGATATCCACATGCGGTTTTTTTGATTTTCTCTATCTTGCTGTTGATGCTTTCGCCGAGGGCGTTTGTGGCATGATGGACAAAATATGTGAGGATGTTTTCCAGATGGTTCATCAGGGTTCTCGCCGCATCAATCACCGGCTTGAGCCGCGAGTGTGTCGCCCACCAGTACCATTTCTTAAAGAACTTTTTCGCCTGTCGTTTTGTCTTGCAGTCCCAGAAGTTGCGAAGGTTTTCCTTTATGGCCCAAGCCCGCCCGACTTTTAGGTCTCTTTTCTTCAGTTCTTCAAATTCCGGACGTCGCCATTCCGGTATGCTCTCCTCGTTGGCGAGCCACAGCCACTTGGTGTTTTTGAGCCAGTCGTTTCCCTGCCCGGATAGTTCCGCGTTTTCGGCTTTGCGCACTTTGTCCACCGCTTTCGTCACGTACTGCACGACGTGAAACTTGTCGAACACGATCTTCTTGTCCGCCTTCGGCACATGCGTCTTTGTCGCCCCTATGTACGCTTCCCACATGTCCATCGCAATAACCTTTATCTCTTTTCGTTCTTCCTTCTCGAATCGCAGGTAATATTCCGAAAGGCTTTCTTCCGTTCGCCCGTCAGCCACGTATTCCACGCACCGGCGGTCCAGGTCGTAGATCAGCGTCTCATACTTGTGCCGCCGGGCGAATGATTTCTCGTCAACTCCGATCCGCTCCGGAACACGCCGTTCTTTTCGCGCAAGCCCGCGGCGCACGGCCCGGTCCATCACCCCCCATCCTTCGTCCCAACTCAGCCCCATGAGCCGGCTCACCGCTTCGATGGAGCATTCCTTTTCAAGTTCGATGATCAACTTCTCGAATTCATCGGCGAACTGTCCCCCCTCACTCGCCCAGAGGGGGAAAAACCAGCTTCACGCCGCATCGTTTGCACTCTGTCCTCGGCAGCCGCGTATGCACATACGTCTGCGCCCGCATCATGTTCAGATGCCGCCATATCTTGTCCGCCGTGTGGTCGTACACC
>JAKQBV010000182.1 GCA_029573925.1 bacterium | reverse complement strand
CCGGCGCGCCCCTTTCAAAACATCTTATTATAGCAACAAAAACTGCCCTGTCAATTCATGTTTTTTTATTTATTCGTCATGCCCGCCGACCGTTAAATATAGCAGATTCCTTTAGTTTTTCAAATAAAAAATAATTCATTGACTCTAAAAGTGTTTATGAATACATTATTTCCCATGTCTGAAAACAACAAAAGCAACTTTCGCGTTAATTTGGACCCGCTGTTCAAACCAAGCAGGCTCGCTTTCATCGGCGCATCCAACAACAAGATGAAATGGGGCTACATCATCCTCGGCAACATCCTGTCGGGGAAATTCAAAGGCGAGATATGCCCGGTCAGCCTCAACGCCGACGAAGTTCACGGCATCAAAACCTATAAAACAATCGCCGATGTGCCGAAACCGGTTGATTTGGCGATGGTCGTCACGCCCGCGAAGACCGTGCCGGGAGTTATTGAGGAGTGCGCGGCGGCAGGGGTGAAGTCGGTCATAGTGGTTACGGGCGGCTTCGGCGAGGTCGGAGAGGAAGGCGCGGCGTTGCAGCGCGAGATAGCCGCCTCTGCGGCGCGAAGCGGGCTGCCTGTAGTCGGACCCAACACTATGGGTGTTTTCAGCGGCGCTCCGAGCCTCTACGCGCTTATGCCTCCCGTTCGCCCGGCTCCGGGTCATATCGCATTCGTGGCTCAGAGCGGAAACCTCGGCACTCAGCTCATGGGTCTGGGGCAGGCGCGCGGCATCGGCTTCAGCAAGTTCGCCTCCAGCGGCAACGAGGCCGTCCTCGCTTGCGAGAACTACATCGAATATTTCGGCAAAGACCCGGAATCCAAAGTCGTCATGGCTTACATAGAAGGATTGTCGCGCGGGCGCGAGTTCATTGACGCCGCGATGGAAGTTTCGGGCGAAAAGCCTCTTATTGTATTCAAAGGCGGCAAATCCGGCGCGGGCGTCAGAGCCGCAAAGTCCCACACCGGCTCGCTCGCCGGCGTCGAAGCCATATACGACGGCGTTTTCAGACAGGTTGGAGCCATTCAGGCCTCCACCCCGGACGAGATGCTCGACATCGCGCGCGCCATGTCCGAACTGCCTTTGCCGTCCGGCAACCGCGCGGGAATATTCACATGGGGCGGCGGCTGGGGCGTGGTCGCGGCGGACGCCTGTGAAAGCGCCGGCCTCGTCGTCCCTCCTCTCTCTCCTGAAACGGTCGCCGCCATCGACAAACTGCTTCCTCCTTTCTGGAGCCGCAACAACCCAATCGACCTAGTCGGAACTCTCGACCGCACCGCTCACATGAAATGCCTCGAAGCCCTTGTCGCCGATCCTGCCATCGACTCCGTGCTCGCTCTCGGCATAGTCGGGACCGCAGGCGTGTTTAAGATTTACGCCGACACTCCGGACGGCGTCTCCGAGGAATTCAACGTCTATGTCAAGGTGTTCGAGCAGGCGGATGAAATGTTCGAGAAACATATCCTCGGCCTGATAGAAAAATACGGCAAACCCATCATCGGCGTCACGATGGATTCATACTATAACTTCAAGAAGGACGGAAAACGGCGTCCGGTGGTGTTCAACGACCCGCACCGCGCCGCTCACGTGCTGGCCCGCATGACGGACTACAAGAACTATCTCGATTCGATTTCCGGCTCCCCGAAATCCTCTTGCGTTTATGCCGCGTCGAACGGACGAAACGGCGGAGCGGTAAAAGCCGATTTCCTCGAAGCCGCTCTTGCGGAAGGGCGCGACGCTTTATCAGAGCATGATTCGAAGCGGCTGCTCGCGTTGTACGGAGCGCCGACCGCCCGCGAGAAGCTTGTCCGCTCCCGCGCGGAGGCTGCGGACTCTGCGGAAGCTATCGGGTTCCCTGTCGTCCTTAAGGCTTGCCATCATACGCTCAAGCATAAAACCGGGCTTGGACTAATAGAGCTTAACGTGTCGGACAGAGCCGAGACAGAAGCGGCTTACGACAGGATCATGGGCAACGTGAAGGGCGAGATCGACGGCGTGCTGGTTCAGGAGATGGTCACAGGCGGCAGAGAGCTTCTCGTCGGGATGGCAAGAGACGCGACATTCGGCCCGTGCGTCATCTTCGGCCTCGGCGGCATAATGGCGGAGGCGCTGCGGGATGTCGTTTTCAGGGCGGCCCCGCTCTGCGAGCGCGATCTGGCGGACATGATTTCCGAACTCCGCGCAAAAGATGTGATCGGGGATTTCAGAGGCTCGGCCACCGCCGATATGGCGGCTCTCGGCTCCGCGCTTCAGGCTGTTGGCAGAATCGGACTCGAACATCCGGGCGTCAAGGAGATCGATGTCAATCCGCTAATCCTTCGCCCTGACGGCACGATTGTCGCCGCAGACGCTCTGGTGACTCTAGGCGATTGACTCTTTAGCGTCAAAAACGCGCGCCCGGATTTATTCAACAAATTTTCTAGCGCCGCTGATGGAAGCCATTCTCTTTTGGTTTGTTGAACTTTATAGAATATTTTCCTAATAGATGTCAGCAAAGTGGCTGTGTGGCCATATATATTAAAAACAAATCGCGCGGGTGGCGGATTTTGCGCGTTTTGTGATAGAATCTGGACAAGTCATGCGTTCAGGAATCACGGGGGAGATAAACAATGAGGATTAACGTTGCAATAGTATTAGCGGCGTTGACTGTGTTTGCTTTCGGCTACGCGAATCAGGCAGGCGCGCAGGCCAGATACACAGTCGGCATTCCTGTCGTCGCGGGCATGGAAAACACTCAACTAGCTCCTCTTTTTCAGGAACTGGTCAAAGTGGTCGGCGACAAGCTCGGGGTTAAAGCCGACATGAAGCTGATTATCTATGAGCAGGGCGACGACATCCTTCAGAAGGTCTTGTCGGAAGTCGACTCGAAAAAGGTCGATATAACTTTGCTTTTCGGTCAGGAATATTCCGAGTTGCAAGCAAAATCGAGAATGGACCTCATCCCGATTGTCACGCTATCCGCGGCAGGACAGCCCATATTGGCCAACTGTATCTATGTGCGAAAAGGCGAAATCAAGAGTTTGCAGGAGTTGCGCGGCAAGAAGTGGGCTGCTGCCAGCTATCGTCCAACTAGGTATCTCCTCTACAAAAAAGGCATAGACGAGCCTCTCGACAAATTCTTCGGCTCGATCGACTATGCAAACGATTCCCCTATCACTTTGATCGTAAAGGGACTTGAAGACAAGGAATTCGACGCGTTTTCCTCCTATGATAGCTTTGTGAAGATTTCAGGATTGACGACGAAAAAGGATGTCTCATTCGAGCCGCTCGTCTGCGAGAAATATGATCATTCATGGATATTCGTCGCGCGCAAGGATATTCCCGCCGCGACCATCGACGAATTCCGGAAAGTTCTCATCGGAGCGCAGCGAGACCCGGATTTCGGAAAATTCCAGTTTGCTTTCCAGATAGTTCAGGGAAAATTCCAACCGGTCAAACAGGAAGATATTAAAATGGTGCGCCAGATATTCGACTTGTCCATAAAGAACGGATGGCGGAAGGAAGAAAACGCTTTTTTTAATAAATACAAACCGGCTAAAAGCGGCAAATGATGAATGTTCAAGATTCATAGAACTGAACAGCGGAGGCGCGCATGGAAAGACAAACCAAGCACAGTTTTCTAGTGACGGCGGTTGCCGTGGTAGCGGCGGCATTGCTCGCGATCCCGGCGGTCACGCAACAGCCCGCAGAGGAATACACCCTCGCCGTGCCTATGATAGAAGGTTTTGAGCAGACGAAGTTTATTGAGATGATACAGCAGATGGGGGTTTCCCTCGGAAAGAAGATGGGGTGCGAAATAAAATCCCAACCGCTGGTTTTCAAATATGGACAAAGGCTGATTGACCTCGTCAGGAGCGGCGTGAAATCAGACAAAATCGACATCTCATATATTAATGGACTCGAACACGGAGAAGCTCTTCTTGCGGGCGAATCCGACCTGACTCCGGTTTTCATCCTAGGCATGCAGAAATCGACCGTCGAGAAGGCTTGTTTCTTCGTCCGAAAAGGAGAATTCAAAGACATATCCGAACTGAGGGGAAAAAAATTCAAGGCATCCCATCCGCTGTTGTCGCGGGCCATTCTGTATAAAAATGGGATAGACGAACCGCTTGATAAGTTCTTCGGCTCGGTAGGCTACGCCACCGATTCGCCTCTCAATCCCATGATGGAAGGGCTGGCGAACAAAAGCATAGACGTTTTCGGAACCTATCTGCACACTGTCTGGCTCGCCGGTGAACTCACGAAAAAAGACTCGATTGTCCAAGCCCTCGGATGCGAGGATGTGGAAAGCCATTGGGTGTTCGTCGCAAGGAAAGACATGCCGGAACAGAGGAAGGCGCAACTCATCAAAGCCGCCACCACCGCCCATAAAGACAAGGAGTTTGCTCAGTTCCAATTTGCATTCAACATGATCAACGGCCACTTCATGCCCGTGGACGACAAGGCGATTAAGATCAACAAAGAATTCGCTTCGATGGTCAAAAAAGGCGGATGGCGCAAGGAAGAGGCAGAGTTCTTCAAAAAATATCATCCGGACTACAAAGGCAAATAGCCCGACGGGGGTTGGCTGACTATGAGAAAAACCTGTTTCATCGTCATTGCGGCAATAGCGTTGAGCGCTGTTTCACAGTGCGTTTTTTTCACCGAGCGCTCGGAAGCGCGGGAGAAGTATGTCCTGAAGCTGCCTGTGATAGAAGGTTTCGCCACAGATAAATTAATGACGATGTTTCAGGACATGGCAAAAGTCATAAGCCAAAAAATCGACGCGGACATCACGGTTGATAAACTCACCTTCAGACACGGCGACAGAATGGTCGCAGTTCGCGACCTCGAAACCGGCGCGGCCGATTTCGCGTATCTAAACGGGATGGAGTTCGCGGAATACCAGCGAACTGGCAAGAAAGACCTGATGCTTCTCTTCACGTTGTCCATGAATAAATCAACGATACTTAACCAATGCCTGTATGTGAGGAAAGGCGACATTATGACGGTGGAGGCGCTGCGAGGCAAGAAATGGGGGGCTTCCCAGTTGTTGCCCACACGGTTTCTGCTATACAAAAAAGGCGTCAACGAGCCGCTTGAGAAGTTCTTTTCATCCGTGCGGTTCGTGTCAGACGCTCCGATACCGAATATAGTGGCGGCGCTCGACGCAAAGGAGATAGACGTGTTTTCAGCCGCCGAATCAGCGGTAAGGCTTTCCGGCGAATTAAACAAAAAG
>JAKQBV010000164.1 GCA_029573925.1 bacterium | reverse complement strand
GTCTGTATGCCGCCGCGCGCGTTGAATATGCCCGTGATCCTGGCCCGTTTGGGCCGCGCCTTTAGGCACCATCGGCATTACGTTCTCTTCGCTTTCAACTTTAAAATCGATAACAGTCGTTCTTCCGTTTGAAATTGCTTCTTTAACGGCCGGCTCGACTTCGGATTTCTCGCGAACAGTTATGCCGACCGCGCCGAAAGCTTCAGCTACGGCGGCGAATTCAGGATTGCCGTTCAGACATGAGCAAGAGTAGCGGCCGCCATAGAACATCTTCTGCCACTGTCTGACCATTCCGAGATAACCGTTGTTCAACACGGCGACTTTCACCGGAAGCTTGTTGCAAACCGCTGTGGCCAGTTCCTGTATATTCATCATGAAACTGCCGTCTCCGGCGATGTCAATAACGAGTTCGTCGGGCGCGCCGAGTTGCGCGCCTATGGCGGCGGGGAATCCGTAGCCCATCGTCCCGAGTCCGCCGGATGAAAGGAATCGGCGCGGTCTATCGATCTTATAATACTGAGACGCCCACATCTGATTCTGACCCACTTCAGTTGTTATTATCGCCTCGCCGCGAGTCAACTCATAAATCTTTTCCACAATATACTGGGGAAGCAATTTGCTCGTTTCGCGGTCATAATCCAATGGATGCTCCGCCCGCCATTGCTCAATCGTTTTTAGCCATTCAGCGGTTTTCGAAGGCGATTCGATAGAGTCTATGATTGAACGCAGGACATTCCTTGAATCTCCAACAATAGGAATAGTCACAGGGACTATTTTCCCAATTTCGGCCGGGTCTATGTCTATATGGATTATTTTGGAATTAACCGCGAATTTGTCCAAGTTGCCAGTCACTCTGTCGTCGAATCTTACTCCAACTGCGATAATCAGGTCGGCGTTGGATATCGCGGTGTTGGCAGTCCATGTGCCGTGCATTCCCAACATGCCTAGAGAAAGTGGATGCGTCTCCGGGAAAGCGCCTTTTCCCATAAGCGTGTGAGCGACCGGACAGTTCAGTTTTTCTGCCAGTTCAAAAAGTTCGCCATGCGCGCCGGCGATTATTACGCCCCCGCCGATGTAAAGAAGCGGGCGTTTCGCTTTTTCAATTTCATTCACGGCAGAACTTATCTGTTTCTTATGTCCGATTATTGTCGGTTTATAACCTTTTAAATCAATTTCATCTTCAAGACGTTTTTTCTTTATTTCCGCAGTTGATATATCCGCCGGAATGTCAATAAGAACCGGACCGGGCCTGCCTGTGGAAGCAATATAGAATGCCTCCTTGATGATTCTAGGAAGGTCGCCGGGGGATTTCACAAGGTAGTTGTGCTTGGTAATAGGCATGGTAATGCCGGTAATATCCGCTTCTTGGAAAGAATCTCTGCCTATCAAAAAAGTGTTCACCTGACCGCAAATAGCGACCATTGGGACGGAATCCATGTGGGCGTTTGCTAGTCCGGTCACCAAATTCGTCGCGCCGGGGCCGGATGTGGAAATACACACGCCCACCTTGCCAGTAACGCGAGCGTATCCGTCGGCAGCGTGCGCCGCTCCCTGTTCATGACGGGTCAGCACAACTTGCAAACCGCTGTCGTACAGCGCGTCGAAAATCGGAAGAACCACGCCTCCGGGGATGCCGAAAACAATCTCGACTCCTTGTGCTTTCAAACTCTCAATAAGAATCTGCGAACCAAGCATTATTAATACCTCAAGGGAATTTCAACGCGCGTTGTGTTCCGTATAATCGTATGTGTTTCGAAGAATGAACCAAAAGAAGAGCGAGATTGAAAAAAGAACAATCGGAATCAATTCGGCCTGTCCGGAGGGCATTAGCAGCATTGCAGTCGCTGCTGCTCCGAAAAGCGCGCAAACGCCGAAAAGCGCGATGACTGATCCTTGAACGCTCAATCCCAAATAGCAAAGCCTATGCGACGTGTGATCTCTTCCTCCGTCGGTTATCTTTTTGCCGTGAGTCTTTCGCATGATGGTGACAAGCCCGGTGTCGAATATCAGTAAGCCAAGAACCACGCCGGGATACAGATGCGACAGCCAGTTTCCGTTTTCCATAAAAGAAAGGCCAAGAGCGGCCAAGACAAGGCCCATAAACATGCTTCCGGCGTCGCCAGAAAAAATTGACGCCGGGTGAAAATTATGGAAGAGAAACCCCATGCAAGCGCCGGAAAATGCTGCCGCCGCAATAGCCGTCTCCATTCTTCCGGTCAAAACCGCGCCGACGAAAAAAACGCATCCGGCTATCGCCGCCGTTCCTCCTGCCAATCCGTCTATGTTGTCTAAAAGATTCAAGCAATTAACAATCCCGGCCACCCATATTAAAGTTAACACAAAATCCAGAAACGCAATTCCCGACATCTCCACTTTTAGGTCAAAAACAAACAATAGAGCGGCGGCAAGAAATTGAGTCGCAAGCTTCAATCTAGGCGACAGCGACTTGATATCGTCAAACAGTCCCACTGCCGTCAAAAAAACAGCGGCAGCTATCACGGCAAAGTATTTAGCCGACGGGTGAAATGCCGACGCGCACAAAAAAACTATCGCAAATACCAAGCAGACTGCGATACCGCCCATCAGAGGAGTGCTTTCGAGATGAAACCTTCGTCTTGAAGGATAATCTATCACGCCCCAGCGCTTAGCCAGCTTGCCGAGAAATGGCGTCATAAGCAAAGCCAGCGCCGAAGAAGCGGCGAACACAATCAAATGTTGCGCGTCGTTTATACTATTCATTCAGATTTTTACGATCCTCGCGCCTTTAGCCGGTTTAATGCCGCTTGTCACATTCTTCGTGTCGACCACAAGCTTTGAATTCTTGACAATGAACGGAATATTGAACGCGTCATGATCGACCAGTATTACGACACAGTCATACTGGCGAAGTTTTGCTGCTGTAATCGATTCAGAATGAATAGTGCCCATGCCGCTCGTCACGCAGAATAATTCGCTTCCGTTCCCCACGCTTTTGATATGCGGATCGTTATAACTAACGACAGCCTCTTTTTTATAAAGCTCCTCTATGACTTTCAATGCCGGAGAATTTCGCGCGTCATTGATATTTTTCTTGAAGGCCACGCCCATCGCAAGTATCTTAGCGCCTTTGATGCTCTTGCCTGATTCATTTAAAGCGTCTGCGATCTTCGAAACCACGTAACGCGGCATGCTGAGATTTATTTCAGCGGCCAACTCTATAAATTTGCTGTAAAAATCATATTCTCTAGCTTTCCATGACAAATAATACGGATCAACCGGAATACAATGGCCCCCTACCCCCGGCCCCGGATAAAAAGGCATGAAACCAAAGGGTTTCGAGGAAGCCGCAGTGATGACTTCCCAAATATCTATGCCCATCCTGTCCGCGAGAAAAGTCAGCTCGTTTATTAGAGCGATATTGACGCTTCTAAAAATATTTTCAAGAAGTTTGGTCATTTCGGCGATTCTGGTGGAAGAAACCGTCACGACGAGGTGCGAAGAAATAACCTGTGAATAAAGCTCTTTTGCCAGAAAAGTGCTGGTTTCGTCGGTTCCGCCGATAACTTTGGGAGTGTTCTTGATAGTAAACGTTCGGTTCCCGGGGTCCACCCGTTCAGGAGAAAACACCAAGTGAAAATCAGTTCCGCATTTCTTTCCGCCGCTCTCTAGGATCGGCAGAACAACCTCTTCGGTAGTGCCCGGATAAGTTGTGCTTTCAAGTATAATCATTTGCCGTTTCTTCATGTGCTTCACAATAGTGTTGGAAGCGTCGATTATGTAGGAAACATCCGGTTCTTTGCACTTTGAGAACGGCGTAGGAACGCAAATAAAGATAATGTCAATATCTTCCAGAGCCGAAAAATCCGTTGTCGCGCTCAAATATCCCTGAGACACAATGGTTTTGATATCTTCGGAGTTTATGTCAGAGATGTAGCTCTGCGAGTCGAATATCGCTTTAATCTTTCTTTTATCCGGATCTATGCCGGTGACGTTAAAACCGGATCGGGCGAATTCAATGGCGAGAGGAAGCCCGACATACCCCAACCCCATTACGGCGATTTTAACTTTTTTCTTCTTAATCCCAGCCAGAAGACCATTAGAACCTGTAGTTTTCTTTTGCCCACTCAATTGTCTTGTTCAGCCCTTCCTCAAGCCGCGTCTGAGCCTCGAAACCCAGCCGTTGTTTGGCCTTGTTTATGTCAGGCACGCGTCGCCGCGTGTCCTCATAGCTATCTCCATACGCTTCCTCATAAAGAATGTTGACAATCTTCGACTTGGAGCCAGTCAGGCGAATTATCATCTGAGCAAGCTCGCCGATGCTTGTCTCCCGGTTGTTCCCTATGTTAAACACGTCGCCGATCGCTTCATCCTTTTCGCCTGTCAACAATGTGCCTTGCACGGTGTCGTCTATATAAGTGAAACATCTTGTCTGAGTGCCGTCGCCATGAACGGTGACATCCTGATTATTCAAAGCTTGGCTGATGAACTTGGCGACCACGCTTCCGTATCCGCGCTCGTCAATTCTCGGTCCGTACGAATTGAAATATCTTACTATTGACACCGGCAATCCCCTGCTGTGATACGCAAAACACAAGTGTTCGTCAACAGCCTTGGCGGTCGAGTAAGACCACCTGTCAACTTTCGTGGAGCCGAGAATTCTTTCCGTGTCTTCTTGAAAAGGCACTTTCTCTGATTTTCCATAAACCTCGGATGTCGACGCGAACAACACTCTTTTCCAATACCTATAAGCAAGTTCCAGAACGATCTCGGTTCCTTTTACATTTGTAAGAATCCCTGAAAGCGGATCGTCAACGATATACTTAACGCCTACCGCCGCGGCAAGATGATATATCGCGTCGCAATCCCTTATCAATTCCTCCATCATAGTCTCGTTCATGATAGTGCTGTTGAGAAAATGAAAGTTGGGGTTTCTCAGATTGTGTTCAATATTCTCGATTTTCCCGGTCGTCAAGTTATCGACTACTGTGACATGACACCCGTTTTCAAGCATCCTGTCGACAAGATGCGAGCCGATGACTCCGCAACCGCCTGTGATAAGCAATCTTTTCATCCGTCTTTGCGTCCCCAGTCATAAGGG
>JAKQBV010000161.1 GCA_029573925.1 bacterium | reverse complement strand
ACCGACGCCAGAATCAACAGCATCAAGTCGCCGCATGCGGCCATGTACAAAACAATCGGGCCTAGCACCAAACCGCCGACTATCTTCACAGATATGTTAGAACTCGTCATTTTATAACTCTTTCTTTGATGTTATATTCATGCCCCTGCTTTTGTAAAACCTAGCGGCTCGCTAGGTGTCAAAACAGTCCTGAGAGAAATCGAACCGTCTTCATTAGAGACCGCCGAAGCGACCCGTTCCGTTAACGTCCGCTGATTCTCTCCTCTAACTCTGAAATCCGATGGCACGGCAACTCTGACTACCATAACCGGCTCGACGTTTTTTGCTTTCAACGCGTCGAGCGCGTCTTCCAGCCGCAACGCGATCAATGTGTCATCTATCAAAATTCTCTGAGTTCCTTCTCTTTTTTGTCCACTGCGTCATCTATCTTCGCGATATACTCGTCTGTGATTTCCTGAATCTTTTTCAAGCCCCGATCTCTGTCGTCCTCAGTTATTTCCTTCTCGTCTTCCAGCATCTTAATCTCGTCATTGCCGTCGCGCCTCAGGTTGCGGATTGCGACCTTCATCTCTTCGCCCTTCTTGCGGACGCCTTTAGCCAGTTCCTCCCGGCGCTCCTCGCTGAGCATCGGTATTTCAACAAAAATATTATGACCGTCATTCCTCGGCATTATGCCAAGCTCCGACGACGAGATGGCCTTTTCGATAAGAGAGAGATTCGACTTGTCGAAAGGCTGAAGCTTAAGAAGTCTTGGCTGAGGGGCGGAAATTGTCGCCAACTGATTTATGGGCATTTTCGCGCCGTAAGCGTCGGCTGCTATTCCGTCCAGAAGAGCCGGTGTCGCCCTTCCCGTCCTCACACGGGCAAAATCCTTTACTGCCGTATCGAGAGTTTTTTCCATCCTTGCCCGCAGGTCTTCGAAAACTTCGTCCAACATTTCATTCCCCTCCGATATAGGTTCCTATCTTTTTTCCGAGCACGAGCTTCTTAAGGTTGCCTTTCTTCAGAAAATCGAAAACCACTATTGGTATGTTGTTGTTCTGACAAAGAGTGGTCGCCGTGGTATCCATCACTTTGAGTTGCCTTCTGACGACATCCATGTAGCACAGCTTATCGAAGCGAACGGCATCCGGGCACTTGAGAGGATCCTTGTCGTAAACGCCGTCCACGCGGGTCGCCTTCAGGATCGCGTCAGCTCCTATCTCAACTGCTCTCAACGCGGCGGCCGTGTCTGTGGTAAAAAACGGGTTCCCCATGCCTGCCACGAAAATAACAACCCTTTTTTTCTCCAAGTGCCTGACCGCTCTCCGTCTGATGTACGCCTCAGCAACAGCTCGCATCTCGATGGCGGTCATCACCCGTGTGTCCAGCCCGATATTTTCCAGCGCATTCTGAAGAGCCAGCCCGTTTATCACAGTCGCCAGCATCCCCATATAATCGGCGGACGCTCTCTCCATGCCTTTTGCAGCCACCGATACGCCTCGGAAAATATTTCCGCCTCCGACGACGACCGCGACTTCCACGCCCAAGTCCCTCACGCTTCTTATCTCTTCGGCGTAGTCCTGCAGCCTGTCCACGTCTATTCCGTACTGCTGCGCTCCGGCGAGGCCTTCGCCGCTAACTTTCAACAGTATTCTTTTGAAAATCGGTTTTGTTTTTTCAGCCGTTTTTTTCGCCACTATGCCCCTCCCGCCTGATTGCGGCTCAGAGTATTATATCGCATATCTCTGAAAAGTACACAGAATCGCGCGCGCGGACGCGCTTAAAATACATCTTTTTTTTAGCGCCCTTCAAGACTACAATATCCGCTGCGGACAACCCTCTGCGCGCGGCGCAAAAACCGCGATGTGGCTCTATTAAGTTTCGGCGGCAACTCAATGAACATTGCGGCAATCCTGATTTTCATACTCACATACGCTCTCATAGCGGGCAGGAGGCTGTCGGCGCTTCCCATCGGGCGTCCCGCGGGAGCCCTTCTCGGCGCTCTTCTCATGGTTGTTTTCGGAGCGCTTTCTCCTGAAGAAAGCTACCGGGCGGTGGATGCCGACACCATTCTTCTACTCTTTTCGATGATGCTTCTTTCCGGGTATCTTGACAAATCGGGCGTTTTTTCAGTTATTTTCAGCGGCATACTGCGCGGATGCCGTTCGCCCCAAGGTCTCCTGTACGCAATAGCCGCGCTCTCAGCGGCGCTTTCCGCTTTCCTCGTGAATGATACGGTTTGCCTGATGATGACGCCGATAGTCGTGTCGCTTTGTTCGCGTAATAAGCTCCCTATGGGGCCTTATCTCATAGCTCTGGCAACCTCGGCGAATATAGGCAGCGCGGCGACTCTGGTAGGAAATCCTCAAAACATGATAATCGGAAGCATGAGCGACTACGGTTTTGCCCGCTTCTTGGCGGTTTCAGGCCCGGCTGCTCTGGCTGGCATGATTGTAAACATTGCTCTTCTGAAGGTTTATTTCGCCCGCCGTCTTCCTCGTGATTTCACAGAGGACGCCGGATTCGAGTCCACCATCGATCTGAAGCGGCCTCCGTTTTCCGTTCTGGTTTTCGTTGCGGTGGCAGTCTGTTTCCTGTCGGGAACACACATGGGTTACACAGCTCTGGCGGGCGCGGTTCTGATAATGCTCCGGGAGCGCAAAGAACCGACGGAAGCTCTCGGCAGAGTGGACTGGAGCCTTCTTCTGTTTTTCGCCGCGTTGTTCGTAGTGGTTGAAGGTCTCGCATCCACCGGCGTCGTTGAGAAATCATGGGACGCGTTTTCGTACGCTCTCCGCACGGACACGCCCTCGGGAATGGCTATGTTCGCAGCATTCATGACCATCGGCTCAAATCTAGTCTCGAATGTGCCTATGGTTCTTCTGACCGGCTCCCATATCGAAGGATTCGGATCGCCGGACCGCGCTTGGGCGTTGCTTGCATACACGACAACAGTCGCCGGCAACCTGACTCTGTTAGGCTCAGTCGCCAACATCATCGTGGCCGAGCAATCTAAAAAAGCTTATAACCTCGGCTTCTTTGAATATTTGAAATTCGGCGCGGTGTCCACAGTGTTCGCCATGACCGCAGGCGTCATAGTCATCGCCCTGCTAACCTGACGCAGGACCTGAGCAGATGAAAGGAAATCCTGTTTTTATTGTTTTTTTAGATAAAAGCGTAGTAAAATTGCTCCTGACCGCCATTATAGACGTGTCATACCGCAACGCAACACGGCGGTAAAAGCATCATCAGGAGGACGCTAATGAAAACATCGTTCAAACAAATTATCAGAACAGCGGCGTCAGTCGCAACGGCGTTGTTGTTCGGAGCTTATTCCGGGGCTTTCGCTCAGGACTGCTCAAACATCAAAACAGACAATGGGCTTGTGAGCGGAAAACTCGACTCAGGCGTTTGCTCGTTCAAAGGCATCCCATATGCGGCCCCGCCTGTCGGCGACCTCAGGTTCGCGCTTCCGGTTAAAGCAGAGCCGTGGGAAGGATCTCTTGAAGCTTTCAATTACGGCAACGATTGCGTTCAGCATCCGCTGAGTCTCTTCCCTTCGGACAAGATATCCGGCAGCGAAGACTGCTTGTATCTTAATGTGTGGTCTCAAGCAAAGACTTCGGATTCCAAGCTGAAACCGGTGATGTTCTTCATTCACGGAGGAGGATTCCTCAACGGCTCCGGCGCGTGGCCCATCTACGACGGCACGACACTATCATCGAGAGGCGATGTCGTGGTGGTAACCATCAATTATAGGCTCGGCAATTTCGGATTTTTCGCGCATCCCTCGCTCCGCAGAGAAGACGGAGGAGTGGGCAATTACGGATTATACGACATGGTGGCGGCGCTCGAATGGACGCGCGACAATATTCAGGCTTTCGGCGGCGACCCCGGCAATGTGACAATCTTCGGAGAATCCGCAGGAGGAATTAGCGTCGGGCTTCTCATGATATCTCCAAAAGCTCAGGGTCTTTACCACAAAGCAATAATCGAAAGCGGCCCGGTGCATTATTTCTCCAGCCCCGCTAAAAAAATGGAGGAATCCGGACTCGAAGCGGCCGCTAAGCTCGGCTGTCCCGATCAGGCGACAGCCCCAAAGTGCCTCCGCTCAATCTCTGCTAAGGACTTGATGCTCGGCGCTCCGGGCACTCTTTCCCTCCTGTCTAGCTACGAGACTTCCGGCAAATACGTTTACGCCCCCGTCATTGACGGCGTGTTTATTCCGGACACCCCGGCCGAGATGTTCAAACGCGGCGACTTTGCTTCGAACATACCGGTAATAATAGGCTCGAACACGGATGAAGGCTCATTCTTCACCGCAAGCAAGAAGTTGGACACAGTCGAACAATACAACGAGACGGTTGTTTCCGATTCCAAAGCGCTCGCCGACATTTTTGACATCAAGGTAGACTTCGACGGCATTTTAACCACATTCCCGGCTTCAGAATATCCGACTCCGAAATTGGCGTACAGCGGAATGCTGAGAGACGTGGCATTCACCTGCCCGGCCCGCGCTCTGTCAAAACAAATCATTAAAAAACAACCGAGCGTCTATTTGTATCTTTTCGGAAAAGCCCCCGACGAGGTCGGGCCGCTCAAAGACTGGGGCGCGTTCCACGGTTCGGAACTCGCTTTCGTATTCCATAATTTCGAGTTCATGGGCATCAAGTTCAAATCAAAGGACAACACCGCGACGTCAAAACGGATACTCGCTTACTGGTCGCGTTTCGCGCACACCGGAGACCCCAACGTTCAAGGTCTTACGCAGTGGGAACTGTTTGACCCTGCCAAACTCAACTATATGTATCTGGACGTCGAAACTGAGATGCGTTCAGGATACAGAAAATCGGTTTGCGACTATCTTGATCAGGTTCTATTCGAGAAATAATTGTTCTATATAAACCGTCTTAAAGTCAGTCGAGCGCGCCTCGCTCGACTGACGGAACAAACTTAAATTCGTAAACCCGGGCGTCCATGCCGTCGTCAGGCAAAAAATAAACACGCCCTCCATGTAATGCCACGCCCTCGCGCCCCATCGCGTTCCCGGCCTGCGAGTCGCCGATTTCTATTCTTTTTACCAACCGCCATTCTTTCAAATTTATGATGTCCAGCTTGTTCCCGCTCACGCACACCAGAAATCCGCTGTCGGCTTTGCAATCCTGATATCCTATCCCGGTCGGGCTTTCCTTCTTTTCCAGCAGACTTCCATCCTCGTCCCAGAAATAAAACGATTCAGCGTTCCAGTTCGCGCCT
>JAKQBV010000154.1 GCA_029573925.1 bacterium | reverse complement strand
CCGGACAAACCAAACTGACCAGAGCGCCGATTATGAGAGCCCGCTGCATGAATGTGTATTCGAATATTTCCATATCAGTCCGCGACCTCGGAGCCTTCCCCGCCGCGCCGGACGACCCGGTGCGGGATGTTCCCGTGCAGGAATATCTCTTTATGCTCTCCTATGAAACCCTCTGTCACCGGGCATGTCAGCCTTTCAGGTTTGTCGTGAACCACAACGCTCACATTTACACAAGCCACCTGATTGCAGACGCGGGGTATCACGCCCATATCATGGGTTACTATCATTATAGTAAGGCCTAGATCATCCCTGAGTCTTTCTATTAAAGCGTAGAACGAATCCTGAGAATGAGCGTCCATGCCGGCCGCAGGCTCGTCGAGCAGAAGAAGCTCCGGCTTGGCGGCGAGCGCGCGGGCTATGAAAACGCGCTGTCTCTGTCCGCCGCTCAATTCGGAAATGTGGCGCGAGCTAAAATCGCCCACCTCCATGATTTCAGCGGCCTCCGCGGCAGCCGCGCGCTCCTTTGCTCCCGCCCTCTTCATAACGCCAAGCTCGCCGTACATCCCCATAAGAATCACATCAATGACTTTTATCGGGAAGCGCCAGTTGGCCAAGGCATGCTGAGGCATATATCCTACGCCCTTGCCATTGGCGGAGCGTCTGAAGTCAAACTCAATTTCGCCTTGCTCTGGTTTTATCAGGCCCGCGATGAGTTTTAAAAGAGTGGACTTTCCGCCCCCGTTGGGGCCGACCATTCCGAACACCTGTCCGCGCTCGACGTCCATGCTGACGCCTGCAATAGCCGGAGCCGCCGCGCCGTCGTATGAAAATGAAATCCCTTTTGCCTTTACAATCGCGTCGGACAATAACTCTACCTCAACGCTTTCCTCATCTCGCCCAAGTTGTATCTCATGAGTTTAAGATAGCTGTCCCTGCCGGGGACGCCGGGGCCTCCGAGGGGATCGAGTATAGCTACTTTAATTTCGGCTTCCTTCGCTATCACATCGGCAGTTTTTGAGTTCAATTGAGGCTCGGCAAAAATCGCCTTCGCTTTTAACGCTCTGGCTTTGTCCACAATTCTCGCCAACTGCTCCGGCGCAGGCTCCTTGCCCGGAAATTCCTGTATCACCCCAGCCTGCTCCAGACCGTAATCCTTCGCCATGTAGTCCCAAGCGGAATGGAAGGCTATGAATTTTCTTCCTGCTAACGCTTTGGAGTGCACTGTCAATTCGCCGTCAAGCTTCTTCAGTTCAAGGATATAATCATCGGCTTTCTCCGAAAAATAGCCGGAGTTCTCAGGAGCTTTCTCAATTAAAGCGTCTTTAATCACGCTTACGACTATCATCGCTCTCCTCGGACTGAGCCAGTAGTGCGGATTTGCCTCCATTTCATCTTCATGTTCGCCTTCATGCCCGCTATCGTCTTCATGTCCGTGTTCGCGAGCTTCTCCCATGATAGGTTTAACATGGTCGGAGAACTGAATCCTTTTGACATTCTTGTTCTGAACTGAAGAGAGCATTTTATCAGCCCAGAACTCGAACCCGAATCCCACCAGAGCCACAATGTCGGCGTCGCTCAAAACCTTCATGTCCGCCGGAAGAGGCTCGAACGTGTGAGGCGACTGTCCCGGTTGAACGAGAAACTTAACGTCAACATGTTCGCCGCCCACCTGACTTATTATGTCCGCAAGAGGAAATATCGATGTCACAACGACGATGCGGTCGTTTTCCTGTTCGACTTCTTTCGACGACTTCTTCGAGCATCCCGCGGCCGCGATTATCATAACAGCCGCCGCTATCGCCGCCGCGGCGTTCATTCCCTGTTTTCTCCGCATGACGCAGCCTCCCGAATTCAATTTCTAAATAGATTCTATAGCGCGCCGCATCGAACGACAATCGGATTGACTCCGTCCGGATGTCATGACTCCAGCGAATTATTCATGGAGCTATTTAACCGAGCTTATTCGTTATCTCTTGGAATATCTCGTCTTTCTCCGCGCCGCTCAATTCGACCTGTTTAAATTCCATCGTAACTCCGTCGTTCTCATATCTCGGAAGCACATGGAAATGCGAGTGCATAACCCGTTGTCCGGCGGCGGCTCCCAAGTTGTTTATAAAGTTAATCCCATCGCAACCGAAAGCGCGCTTCACTGCGGAGGCGACTTCGCTCATCAGCTTCGAGCAGTCCGCCAACTCCTCCGTGGTCATCTCCAGCAGATCCTGCCTATGCTCCTTTGTTAATATGAGAGCGTGCCCCTTGGCGGCCGGAAAGGCGTCCAGCATTGCAACGCATGTGTCGTTCTCCGCGATAAAACGCACAGGGATTTCGCCCGAGATTATTTTGCAGAATATACAATCCGGATTATTTGGCATATCCGTTCTCCACGCGTTTCCGCCAACAGTTCGAGGCGGACATTTTCTGAGTAAATAATATCACAGTGTCGGAATGCTGAAAACAGTTTGTCTTTGCCGTTGATGTGAATCAGACAATCTCGACGCCTTTTTTCCTCGGCTTTGAAGGCAGCTTCATCTGCATTGGGAAATCGCCTTGGATATCGCGTTTGGTGGGATAGCCGACTGAAATGAGAGCGACTATGCGCGAGCGGCTCGGCGCTTCGATAATCCTTGCCGCCCTGCCCTCATGGAAATCGGGCATGATGTTCAGAGCCAATCCCAACTCGGCGGCCATGAGAGATATGTGAGAAATCGCGATCGGCACGTCAATCATAAAATAAGGCTGCTCTTTGCCGCGCGCGCGTTGCGCTCCGTCATCGGCTATCGCCGCTATCACAGCGCCCGCTTCCGGGAATGGCGTTTGAAGCCCCCTTTCATTGTGCGCGCACGACTCCAGCCTCCACAAATTCTCCTTGCATCGAATAATCACGAATCGCCATATCTGGCTATTCGAAGAGGAAGGCGCGAGCCGCGCGGCTTCCATCAGCCAGTTCAGTTTCCACTCCTCCACATCTTTCCTAGCGAACGTGGAGACGAATCTCGTCTTCTTCAGCAGCCCCGGAACAATGTCATCGGCGTTCATGCCCGCCGATATTGAAGCGCCCGCAAGAAGCTCGGCGTCCGGCGTAAGGTCCCATACAGCCGGTTTTCCGAACTTTTCCAAGAACACTGTTTCCGTCAGCGGCCTTCGCTGATAGTGCAATCTCTTTTTTATAAACCTGTCATACTGCCCTGTAATATCCAGCGGAGTTATCTGTTTTTGATAGGGGATGCCGATCGGCGACATGGCGACTATGCGCGTGCCTTTGCGCAGTTCCAAGGCCTTTGCCACCGGGGCTTCGTCGAAAGCTCCCAGCCAACAAGTTCCCAAACCCGACGCGCGCGCTGCCAGCGCGAAATTCTCAAAAGCCATCGCCGTCTCCAAAAGATAAAACTGCTTGTCTCCCTTTCTCGGCGCGGAGTCAGGGTTAGCCGTGACGCACACCATCCCCGGTATGTCCCCTGCGGCCATCCAAACGTTGGTTTTCCCCTTGAAGCCGGACATGGCGGCTTTTCTGCACGCCGCCGACTGTTTCTCATCCACGATAACTTTGATGTTCCAAGAGGGAGAACTGCCGAATGCGGCGGACAGTCGCGCTGCCGCTACCGCGCCGTTCAGCGCCTTTTTCAGAGCGACTTCAGGCTCGTATTTTCTTACGCTTCTTCTTAATCTGATAATTTCAATAAGAGAAACGGGTTCCTTGATTTCTGCCATCTCGCCCCCCGGTCATTTTTATTCACAGGCTTGTGCAAAATTTCACTTGTTGAATTTTATTATAGCGCTTATGGCCATTTTGGGTCAAAATACGATTATTTTACGACAAACCCATTCCTGCCAGAGCGTTATTGTTTGATTTTGAAGCTTTTCCCTCTGAGAAGATAAAAACGATGAAGAGTTATGTCCACATCTTCGACGACCTCTCCGCCTTTCACAGTCAACAGGGTCGGATCATGAAATGACCCGAAGCCGCCGCACATATCGTCATACTGTTCGCATATCAGTCCGTCCCCATCGCAGTCGGTCGCGGCCATAAAGTAGTAGCGTCCGTCCGGAATGTTGAAAAACGCATAATCCCCGCCCGGAAATGAAACAGACCTGTAATCTACAAAATCTTCGAATCTATCAAGGAGCGCGACATATATGTAATTCTGGTATTCACAGTTCTCCAGCGGGGCTACGCTTGTATCGGGAACAGACATTCTGACCTTCACAACTTTCTCGCCGCCGTTGGAGAATATCAGAACGCGCCCGTTGTAAGTCCCGGCGGGCAATCCTGTTCTGTCAACCTCTATCCTTAAGGTTACCGAGTTCGCCGCCGGAGCCGATAGAACCGCCTTCAACCAATTCGGATAAAGTTCCGTGGTCGCCATAACGGAATTGATTGTCAAATCCCCGGACCCTGTGTTTGTGATAATGACAGTTTTGCTGTTTATGCCCGGGTGGAAATAAACATCGGAAGGAGAGGCTGAAATCGCCGGCCTTGAAGGCTCGATGAAATATCCGGCCATTTTTTTCGCTTCTCTTACCGCCGCGTAAGCATTAATCAAACCGGCTCCGTACATCGTGTCCGTTCCCGGCTCCCCAAGGTCTGTGGCGGTTTGCGACATCGTTTCTGCTATCTCGTCGGAAGTAATCGAAGGATTTGCCGCCATCATCAGCGCGGCCACTCCCGACGCGTGAGGAGCCGCCATAGACGTCC
Source organism: bacterium (assembly GCA_029573925.1). Lineage (GTDB taxonomy): Bacteria > UBP15 > UBA6099 > UBA6099 > UBA6099 > UBA6099. Next base: position 615 of record JAKQBV010000154.1, on the reverse strand, counting down.
CTTGGTAATAAGCATAACCGGAATCATTGTCGGCTTCGTCGCTCCTAACCGAGCTTAAAACCCCGTGAGCCGTCTCGTGATACACGTAGCCTCCGGGAGCCGCCAGTCCGAGACCGGGGCCTTTGTTGGAGTACCCTGCAACCACCCCGTATCTGTCCACCGCGCCCACTCCCACCGTAAAATCGCACAGGGCCAATGTATTTATTCCGCTCGAGCTGTAGTTGTTTCCTGAAGATATAAACGCTATCGCTCCCGCGTTGTGAATCATCTGAAACACTTCCCTGAAAGTCGACAGACAACCCGAACCGGGTCCGTATCCCAAACTCAAATTTATTATCTTCGCCGGCTTTGACGGAACCGTCCCTGAATCGTTCGGCAACCCGACGGCATAATACAACGCTTGAATCAGATCATCAGCGTCAATGCCTCTGACTCCGGCGACGCGAATGGGCATTATCTTTCCTGACCATGTCACTCCAGCCACGCCTTTCGAGTTGTCGGAAGCCGCCGCTATCGTTCCCGCCACATGAGTTCCGTGGTGTCCGAGATGCTCTGAGGAGTCTGGCGGAATTGCTCCGTAAAAACACCTTGAATCCGTCACATCCTCCGGGTTGG
>JAKQBV010000148.1 GCA_029573925.1 bacterium | reverse complement strand
TCGCCACATACAACAACTCCGGCGTCATATCGATAACGACGCAGAATACTTCCGGCGCGGGCATCGCATACAGCGGAACAGGCGTGACGGATTCAGGCTCAGGAGTGGCGCAAATAGCAGCAAATTCTTTTTCCGGCGGTCAGCACCAACTGCTGATTTCCAACACACAAGTTGATTCGGGAGTGACAGTAACAGCCAAAGACATCAACCTTAAATCCGGAGTGTCAAACGCGATAGAATGGACGCCTGCGGATTTGGGGAGTTTTACTATCTCGGCATTTCCACTTTCTCTCATCGTAAACGCGCAAACTACCGTCACGCTGACAGCTTATGACATTTACGGCAATCTTAAAACCGACTTTGATCAGGCAGTGAATCTTGACTGCTTGGACGGTGTCATGGCGAACTTCACATGGAGCGGAGCCGGAGTGACGCCGGGAGCGCCGGGAGCCGCCACGCTTGCCGGGACTCAATTCGTAAATGGAGTCGCGGCTTCAGCGAAACTTGCATACTCGACGCCGGGAGGCCCGATAAGGATACGAGTCGCCAAAAATGCTGTTAACGCTTCGACTATTCCCGCGCAGAGTCCGTTATGGGACGCAGGCCCTCTCGGCAGTTTTCTTGTCGAGGTTATCGTTCCTCCCGTCGGAAACCCGACCACATATACGACCGCAACTCTTCGTATAACTGCATACGACACCGGAGGCATTCTCAAAGTAGGATATAATAATACGAACGATATAGTTCTTTTGTCCACTGGTAACGATACGACCATCGCATGGTCGGGAATAAACGTGACCCCTGACGGCGCTATCGACGGAAAAGCATATCTTTCGTCGGGAGCGTTTACTGCGGGAGTAGCCACATTTGATATTTACAATGAGATAGCTCAAACAACAGTCATATCTGTCGCAGAATACGACACCGGCAATCCCGGCATTTCAGGCAACGCATCCATCACATGGGAATCGTTGCCTCCTGACTACATCACGCTGGAAAGAGTTGATCCCCCAATCAGCGAGGACCCTCAAGTTCATACATGGGCAACTTTAAAAATCACTGTCTATGACTCTCAGAACAATGTGGTGACCGATTATGACAACGCGTCAAACATATTGTTGGCCGGAAACGATCTTTTAACGACGACATGGAGCGGAGACGGAGTAACCGATCTCGGCAACGGGCAAGGAACGCTTGCGCCCGGATGGTTCGATTTCGGCAGCGCCACTGTAAAAGTCATGAATACCCAACCCGGCTCTCATACGCCTTCCGTAACCGAGCAGGATTTGAGCGAGACTGCAAACACTAACATCAATTGGGATTTCGGACCTCTAGGCTCATTTGACTTGATAAAAACAGTTCCGGCAGGCAATCCGGCGGCTGGAGATATCGCAACAATTGAAATATCTGCGAAAGATATATATGGCAACCTAATTACATCATATAACAACGCGTCGCCGATATCTCTTTCCGTCGAGACCGGCACATCCGCTACGACGGAATGGAGCGACGCGTCATTAGGCGTAACGGTGACAGGGATAGGAACCGCCGATCTGGAACCGGGGAGATTCACAGGCGGCAAAGCGTCCGTTAAGATTAGAAACACGACATCAGAAACGCAAACTGTAAGATGCGATGAATACGACGCGCCCGCGCCCGACGTATTCGGAACAGGTCAGATAATCTGGGATCCGGGGCCTCTGGATTATTTTGTTTTGACGCCTTCGACGACAAGCGTGTTGGTAGGTCAAAACATAGATTTTTCAATAACCGCCTATGACGGCTTTGGCAATGTCAAAACGGATTTTTCAAATCCAAACGGGTTATTATTGACACAGACAGGCGGGACCGCTTCCGGATTCACATGGTCGGGCGCTGGAGTAGTTCAGAACGGCGCGCCTGACTACACTGCAACCATATCAGGGAACTTGTTCGTAGCAGGAGTGTACTCTCCGGTTTCCGTTATTGACTCAATAATAGACTTAGGCGTGAAGATTAAAGTGGTCGAGAACGTCACTCTTAATTGGGGAGAATCCGCCGGGGTGGATTGGACGCCCGGCCCTCTTGATCACTTTATTGTCACATCGTCTCCGACAGCCCTTGCGGCGGGAGAGACGTCTCAAGTGACTGTAACCGCTTACGACAACATGGGCAATATTAAGATCGATTGGAATTCGCCTGTGCTGATTAGCTGTCAAAACGGAACCTTTAATAAGCTGGTGTGGAGCGGGCCGGGAGTTACGTATTACGCGCCCGGCCAAGCGACTTTGGCGGGAGCGATATTCACAAATGGAATTGCGACAGGAAATTTGACTCACACATTGCCTGAAGGCCCGATATTTATCGAAGCCGACAGCATGACAGGCATTGCTGATGTGAGCGATATTGCGCAAAGCCCTACATGGAGCGCAGGTCCATTGGATAGAATTGTCGTGATGGACGCGGCTAACGGCGCAGGGGCGCCCATCGGCGCGGTGGAAATGAACGTCGGCGGCGTTATAAACGCGTGGGCGGCAGGATATGACGCGTATGACAATTTTATCGGAGACATCGTTTCCGTATGGAGCACGACAGGCACGCTTGATCCGATTGGAGCGGCAGGCCCGGCCGACTCATCATTTTTTCAACCTCTAAACGAATTCACATCCGGCTTGATTAGAGCGGACGGAGGATCTGGAGTAATAGGGCAGTCAGGTACAATTTCAGTTTTAAGTTCAACTCCGCGCGCGCCCGTGCTGTCGGCGGCGGGCGGTGTGGGCAAGATTACGCTTTCTTGGCCAGCTGTGACTAATTTTAAGGACAACAAGCCGTTAGATCCGGCAACTTTGCGATACAAAATCTGGATGTCGTACACAGAAGGAACTTTCGGCGACTCTGAATCGTATGTCACCGCTCTAGGAGCGACATCGTTTGAACTGACAGTTCCGACAGACATAGAAATCTGGAAAACTTACTATTTCAAAATTACCGCATGGTTCGACATCCCAATAGACATTCAAAGCGAGTTCTCGAACACAGCCGCGGCTGCGGCGATCTTAGCTCCTTATACAACATCTAGAACCTGCGCCCAACTTCCCGGCAATATATATATCGCGCCCGACACGCCCGGCTATGTAAACAGACCCACTGGAATAGCTATAGGAGACCCCTCTCCTTCCGGTTTTAATTATGTTTATATTGCCGACAACCACAACAACCGTGTTTCCGTCTTCGATGAAAACTGCAACTTCTATGACACATGGGGCGAATATGGCAGCGATCCGGGCCAATTCAAAAAACCTAACTCGGTGCTTTATGATTCAGGCAATGTTTACGTCGGCGATTCCATTTCTAGGATTCAAAGGTTCAACGCGGCGACCGGTCAATATGTGGATCATGGACAAGCCATTGGTCCGTGGAAAATGGCTCTGCTTCCGACGGGGAGAATCTTAGTCGCCACATATTATAAAGAGGCGGCAAATTACGACCCCGCCTCATTAGCGGTCGACGAAGCAGCCTCATTTGATGTTCCCGATTCTAATGGCGTCGCGTACAACCCGACTAACGGATTGGTTTACATATCAGACAAGGTTAATCATGTTGTTAGAGCATATGATACTGCCGGAACAGAGCAAACCGGGTTGGCTCTCGGATTCGGACAAGGAAGCCATTACGGACAACTTAACACCCCCGCTGGATTGGCAGTGGACGGAGCCGGCAATATCTACGTGGCGGACAGCGGCAATGACAGGGTGCAGGTGTTTTCGGTTTCAAACCAATTGATTAATGTCATCGGCGGATACGGGGCCGGAGTCGGAAAACTGAGGTCGCCGTACGATGTCGCAATCTCGCAGACAACCGGTTTAGTGTGGGTAACGGACTATCTTAATCAGAGATTTACCGGCTATGAACCCCCTCTGCCGTAAAGATTCGTCTTCAAAAAAGAGATTGCGTTTTTATTGCATATGTTGATTGACTCAGTTTGATACATTGTATAATTTTGATATGATTCAGACAGACCGACCCCGATCAATCGACATTCGCACAAGGAATAAAAAGTCATTCTTTTTTATTTTTCTTTTTTTTCTTTCGATATATCTTCTGAACGCAGGAGGTCATCAATATTCTGCTGACGGAACGTTGATTGTGTCGACAGCGAGATCTATTATTCAGGGACACGGTTATATATTGGACAAAGAAATAGGAGAGACGACAGCCTCTCTGGTTCCTCCTCTTTCATTAAAGAACAAAGATGGAGAGCATTACGCAAAATACTCTCCGCTTCCTGCTATTGCGATGCTTCCAGCGTCTGCAATCGGCGAGATAATGCGGAGCTTTGCTCCATCAGGCTCCGGTAAAGGGTTCGCTCACGGATTTGCCTGTTCGTTCACAAATTCATTAATAACCGCCCTCACTGTCGCAGTTTTATTCTCGCTTTGCTCGACGCTGGGTATTTCCAATATAATAGCGACATGCACTTCATTTTGCTTCGGGCTTTCCACAATCGCTCTGCCCTATGCAAAAACCAGCTTTAGCGAACCATTAACCGGACTGTTGGTATTGTCATGCTTCTTTTTTTTGACCAAGTTCCGCATAAGAGGAGAAATTTTATCTTTGTTTGCAGCCGCATTATTAGCGTCTTTGATTCCACTCGCTAGATTATCAGCCGTTATCTGCCTGATCCCGTTATGTTTATATGCGGCATCTAAAAACAAGCCGTTGATAAGTTTCCTTTTTATATCTATCGGGGGCGCCTTCGGTCTACTGGTTCACGGTCTATTCAATTTTATGAGATTCGGCTCATTCTTTGAGACAGGATACGGAGCTGAAGCAGCTTTCTTTACGACGCCTTTTATGGTCGGGATTTATGGCCTGATTTTTTCTTCTGACAAAAGCTTTTTTGTCTATTCTCCTATACTTTTGCTAGCGATACCGGGCTTCATTGCGGCATTTAGAAAGAACCTGATGCCTGAAGCTGCATGTATTGCGGGTATTCTTTTTATGAATATCGTTTTTTATTCAACTTGGCATAGTTGGCAAGGAGGTCATTCATGGGGGCCGAGGCTTCTTGTTCCGATGGTTCCTATTTGCATGGTTTTGGTAGGCATATATATTTCTGAAACGCGCAGACGCGCTAGACTTTTTTTAGTTCTGCCACTTCTCATTATTGGAATCGCAATACAATCAGCCGCATCGCTGGAAAAGTTTTTTCCCCATTATGTAAACGCGTCAGTCGCGGAAGACATTCAGCAAGCTCATGATGAAAACCGTTTGTTTAAACCGGGCATTCCCCGATTTTTACCTTTCAGGGAACAGTTCTCAGCTGCCGCGCAAAATATTTCCAGCGTGATTTTTTCTTTTCCAGAATATACAAGACTGCATTCAACGAATTATGATTCGCTGCTTGATTCCGAATTAATCGAACGCGCCCCGGATTTATGGTTTTTCTACGTATGGTTGTCAGTAGGATGGAAACTCAGATTGTTGATTCTTGCGATTGTTATATCTTTGGCTGCAACAGCATGCTTTTCTGCATGTCGAATTTTCGCTCTGATAATTGCGCGCGACGCGTATATAAATGCTAGATCCTAGTTTATTTCACTAGTGTTTTAGGTTCTTAATGATATCCAGTATTTCTTCGCCATATAATTCCGCGCGTTTTTTGCCGACGCCTTGGATGGCTGAGAGGGCTTCCGAGCCGGGCGGGCGCAATCTTGCGATATTTTCCAGAGCGTAACCGGGAAGAACAGCTAGATGATGTATCCCGCGTTCTTCAGCTTTCAAATTCCTCCATTTTTTCAACGAGTCCACCGCGTGCTGATCGTTCCAATGAACGGGCTGTCTGGCGTCGTTGCGTCTTGCCTTGCTTTGTGGCGGCACTTTTGAAGCCGGCAGCCTATCTCCGCGCCTCACTGCATTCAACATGTCCTGTCCGTTCCTGTGCCATACCGTGGTGGTTATGCCTTTTATCGCCGTCAATTCTTCTTTGTTTCTCGGTCGGGCCTTTGCGATGTCCAACAGAGTTTTATTGTTCACAACTTTGAACGGAGGCAGATTCACCCTAGCCGCCCTCTCCTGTCTCCATTTGAACAATTCATACATGACAGGCAATTCCTTGTCGTCAAGCCCCTTGACCCCTTTGATATCCCAGACGGTGAGATGCTCGTAGGCGGGTTCCAGAGGCTGCCTGTTTTCAAGATGGTCGAATTCGAGTTCAGCCTCTTCTAATAAATTCTTTTCTACCAACTCGTCGTAAAGCCGCCCCTTCATTTCGATCAAATACATCGTGTCCTGACACAAATAGACAATTTGCTCGATCGACAACGGGCGGCGCGTCCAATCGCTCTTGGTAAATTTCTTCTCAAGCCTTACTCCGAAGTACTTCTCGACAAGGTCGGCCATTCCGATGCGCTCGAAATTTAAAAACTGAGACGCCACCATCGTGTCGAATATTCTGCGACATTCGTAGCCGAAATCTCTCTTCAACAGCCCGATATCGTAGTCGGCTCCGTGGAAAATCTTTTCAATCTTGGGGTCGGCGAAAATCGGGGACAACGCGCTCAAATCTTCGAGTCTGATCGGATCAAATATATAATTTGCTTTCACGCTTGATATCTGTATCGTGCAAACTCTTTCCCGAAACGCGTATAGACTGTTGCTTTCCGTATCGACTCCCAACCTTCGGCAACGCAAAAGTTCCTCGACTACGGCGTCAAGGTCGGAATTCGAGTCCACATAAAATGTGGGACTTGAGAATTGTTTTCCATCCATTCTCATATTTTTTCGCTCAAATAATTCTAATTGATCGAATTTATACGTCAACATCGTCATCTTTACGGAAACACGAGATTATTCGAGGATTTGTTAGCAGCAGCTTATTTCATAGCGATAATGTCTTGTATTCAAAATACAGTAAAGAAACGACACCGCATAACAAATATGCCATATTGCGTTTGTTTATGCGCTTTTTTTGATTTCCAGCAGTGTTATCTTTTGCGGCATCCACTGTGGATTCATTCGTATATTCAGAAAAAACCATGAAACCGGGATCGGAGCGTCGAAGCTGATCGGAGTAGAGTAAACAAGTTCAAGCCCAGCTTCGCTCAATGCTTCCTTTAAGTTTGGCAGCGAATAAAAGCATACCATTGGCATCCTGCGAGCATTTAAGAGAAGCCTTAAAGGGAAATATAATATTCGATTTAAGACTTCAAAGAACGGAGACACCATAGGTTCGAGAATATACAATTTGGTCGATCTTTTCATAACTCTCGCCGTATCCTGAAGAATGAGCCTCATTGCTCTGTCAGTCTCCACAGTGTTGTCTTCTGCCAGATGATGGAGCATGTTAATCAAAAAAACCGTATCGAAAGAGCCTCTGTCAAAAGGAAGCGCGCCCGCCGCCGCGCGGGCTTTGAGGACATTTTTTCTTTCCGGCACATGTTGCAGGCTGTTGAAAGAAAAATCGACGACGACCATCGGATCCGCCTGCGGTGGAGTGAGATTCAAAGTAGGAGACCAGCCTATGAGCAATGTGCTGCCGGTCGCTCTTCTCGCCAACAACGGGGCTGTCCCTTGTTTTAAAACATCGTCAACTCGGGCGAACTCTAATGCGTCCGCCATTGCGCGAGTCTCGTAGTAATCAAGCGAAATGTCGGAGTTCTCTTTTCTCAATGTGTTCCGAACCTCAGAATCCCGTTTTTGCCGCGCTATTCTTCTTTGTGCAACAGCTAATCATATTATACAATAATAATCGCGCGCACATTTCGCCTCTATTCCTTAAAAGGATTTGGGACGACAAAATGGACGGACCTTCATGAATTCAAAATACGGCGGTTACATGGGCAGGATTCTCGATATCGACATGACCCGAAAGTCATTTTGCGATTATCCCATAACCGACAATGACAGAGAGAAGTTCATCGGGGGCAAGACTCTAGCGGCAAAGATTCTCTTTGATGAATTGTCGCCGGGAATCGACCCTTTCTCCGCTGAGAACATAATAGTGTTCATGACAGGCCCGTTTACAGGAACAGGCGCTCCCTGCACCAGCAGATTCGACATATCGACGAAAAACGCGCTTACGGGCGGAATTGCCAGCTCCAACTGCGGCGGGACTTTCGGAATTCATCTTAAGAAGGCCGGCTACGACGGATTGGTCATACGAGGAAAAGCCTCCCACCCTACCCTGCTCAAAATCACTGAATCCGGCGTCGATTTTCTAGACGCGTCTTCATTGTGGGGCAAAGACACTGAAGAGACACAGAAGACCCTTGAGAAAGAATTCGGGCGAAAGCGTGGAATGGCAGTAATAGGCCCGGCGGGAGAAAACCTTGTGCGTTACGCAAGCGTGATTTCCGGCGAGCGCGCCGCAGGCCGTTGCGGCGTTGGCGCTGTAATGGGGTCGAAGAATATCAAAGCCATTGTCGCATGGGGAGGAAAAAAGCCCCCCGTAAGCAATCCCGCGGCATTTAGAAAGGCTGTTAAGAAGTGGGTTAAAATTCTCCAAGAGAATCCCGCCACTTCAAAAACTCTGCCGGAGTTGGGAACAGCCAACTTGGTGAACGCATGCAACGCGTCGGGGACAATGCCGACGCGCAATTTCCAGAAAGGAACTTTCGAGCGCGCGCATCTTATCAGCGGAGAAGAAATGGCTGATAAGCATCTCGCAAACAACACCGGATGCGTGTCATGCCCTATCAGGTGCGGCAGGCTTGTCAAACTCGGCGACAAAATCATAAAGGGGCCGGAATATGAAACGCTCGGGATGCTCGGACCCAATATTGAAAACGACGACTTGGGAAAAATCATCGAGTGGAACTATAAGCTGGACCTGCTTGGAATGGACACCATCACAGCCGGGGCTACCATAGCCTGCGCAATGGAGCTCAACGAAAAAGGTATTTGGAAAAACGGCCTTGAATTCGGAAAAACCGACGCTATCTCGGCGCTTCTTGACGATATCGCGCATAGAAGAGGCGTTGGAGCAGAGCTTGCAGACGGGTCGTTGCGGCTGGCGCTCAAGTATGGCGCGCCTGAACTTTCAATGCATGCAAAGGGAATGGAATTCGCGGCGTACTCGCCCCGGCGCGCTGTGGGTCACGGACTGGGTTATGCTACAAGCAACCGCGGCGGTTGTCATATTAATGGCGGATATCTTATCTATTTCGAGGCCGTCGGCCCTGTCACAATGGACCCCTTAAGCCCGAAAGCGAAACCTGAATTTTGCGTGTTTCAACAGAATATGATGGAGGCGTTGAGCGCCAGCGGGAACTGCATCTTCACAACTTACGCTCTGATACCGGGAATCGCCTCTGAGATTGTTCCTCCGGCTTCCGCGACGGCGGGCATAGTCTCGAAAGCGATGCTTGCTTCCGGCGCCATGCTTCGGCCGCAGGGACGCGCGCTTAAAGATTGGATGCTTCCATTCCATCTACCTGTCATTCCTCACACGGAGACGCTTTCAGCCCTCACCGGAATGAAAATCGACCTCGGACATTTCGCGGTGGCAGGCGAACGCGGATTCACTCTAGAACGCATGTTCAATATGCGCGAAGGAATGGATGGCTCATACGACGCTCTTCCTTCACGGTTGACGCATGAGCCACAGTCTCCCGACAATCCTCGCACGAAGGTCCCTCTCGATCAGATGCTGCCTGTATATTACGAAACCAGAGACTGGGATGAACAAGGAAAACCCACAAAAAGACTCCTCAAAAAATTAGGTTTGGAATTTGCTAACCCGGAGCTTCGACGCTTGGAGATTCGCTCTTCAAAACAGATTAAACCTCTCCCTTCGTCAGTTGAGGAACTTAAAAATGAAACAGCAAATATAAATCGCCTCTTAAATAGGCGGTCTGATAAAAAGAGCATGACAATAGGCATTCATGAAGGTGATGTGTCGAAAATCAAAACGAATGAAATTAAAAAGAAAGTCGCCGCGTTGAGAACCAGCCGACTATTCATCCAACCGGATAGATGCCGCAGTTGCGGATTATGCCACGCGGCGTGTCCGGCAGACGCTATAGACTGGAGACATGGAACTCCGGCAATAATAAGCGCGAAAAAATGCGTTTCATGCGGCAAATGTTATGAAGCTTGTCCTTCTAACTTCAGCGCCATCGCAATTGAAAAAAGCGACAAAGTGACATTGCGCAAGAAAAGAATTAAAGTTGAAATCGACGCCGAGTTGTGCAGAAAATGCGGAAAATGCTTTAGGAATTGTCCGACAGGCGCAATTCAGTGGCAGAAAAAGGAGACCGCGCGCATCGAGCAGAAACTATGCGTCAAATGCGGGGTGTGCCAGATAGTCTGCCCCGACAATTTTAACGCCGTCAGAATCAACGGCAAGTTGAAAATCGTTAACTTGGACAGCGGCAGTCCGCCGGCGACAAAAAAGCATCATGCCCACTTAACGCCGGATTCCTCACAATCAACAATCGTTTAGGGAGTCAAATATGTATCTGATCAAAAAGAAAATATGCACAAAATGCGGAATGTGCGTTGAGTCATGCCCCGTGGACGCAATATTCGAAAGCAGAGAAAGCTATGTGATCGACCCTGAGAAATGCGTGGAATGCGGCGAATGCCATTCTGTATGCCCCGTCGAGGCAGTCAAGGATATCTGAAATCGAGGAATGTTTAAGGGGATAATTGTCATGAAATCACGAGAAAGAGTCCTTGCGGCAATCAACCATCAACAACCGGACCGCGTCCCTCTCGATCTTGGAGGGAATGTATCCACATTCACAGCAGAAGCATACAGAAAGATGATTGATTTCCTGAGCATCAAAGACGCTGCCACCGCCGCCACCGATTTTTTCACAGTGATCGATATTGATGAGCGCGTATTGGAAAGATTCCATATAGATATAAGACGAGTCTGGCTGAACCCCCCCGACGATTACCGCCAAGAGCCTGACAGCCATGGGATGTGGCATGACGAATGGGGCATTAAGAGAACTGTTTCCGCAGGTTATTCTGAAATCGTTGAGAACCCGTTGAGGAACGCATCAGTTGCAGACCTAAACAGATTTCCATTTCCCAACCCTGATGACCCCGGACGCTTTAGAGGTTTGAAAGAAAGAGTCGAATATCTATATAACGAAACTGAATATGCCATAAGCGCGGCATATCCTTTCGGAGGCATATTGGAACTGGCCTGCTGGCTTCGCGGAATGGACGCATTCATGATGGACATGGCTGCCCGCTCCGATTTTGCGTTTGCTCTCTTGGATAAAATCACGGGCGTTATGCTCAGGCTATATAATAATTTTCTGGACATAGTCGGTCCTTACGCTCAAATATTCGAAACCGCAGATGATTACGGAATGCAAACAGGGCCTCTGATATCTCCGGCCATGTATGGAAACATCCTATCTCCGTACCAGAGAATGATTATTGAAATCATTCACGCAAAAAGCGACGCGAAAACATTCCACCATTCGTGCGGATCAATAATTCCTCTCGTGCCGGAGTTAATATCGACCGGAGTGGACATACTTAACCCCATACAACCGCTGGCGAAAAATATGGAGCCGGAAAATCTGAAAGAGAAATTCGGGGAACAAATCGTGTTTCACGGAGGAATCTGCGTTCAGGAGCTTCTGCCGAACGGCTCACCGGAAGAAGTGCGCGAGGAAACGCTGAGGCGAATCGAGATTTTAGGAAGAGGCGGCGGTTACATACTTGCGCCCGCTCATAACATTCAAAGCGACGTGCCTCCGGAGAATGTGGCCGCCATGTTCGATGCCGTAACCTGAGCTAAAATCTGGCTACAGGCAGTTCCAATTAGGCATTATTA
>JAKQBV010000044.1 GCA_029573925.1 bacterium | reverse complement strand
CGCGCGGCAGGCGGCGAATGCCCTGTCGAGGGCGGCGTCGGAGACCGGTTTGTCGGCGGCGCGCCGCGCGCGCTCTTCGCCGAACTCGACGCCGAAAGAGACATTGACGCAGCCCGCGCGCCTAAACTCAATTGCGGCTTCCTCGTCGAGAAGGTCCGCGCGCGTCTGGCAAGACCATTTCAGCCCGGCTCCGATGCGCTTGATGCCGCGCGCGATTTCGATGGCGCGCTCTCGGTTGAATGTGAAAGTCTCGTCGATGACGGACACGAAGCCGTAGCCCTCGCGGGCGGCAAGCTCGATTTCGGCCATGGCGCGCTCGGCGCTTGCCGGCCTGTGAGCGCCCATAGACAGGGTTCGGCAGCAGAACGAGCATTGAAATGGGCATCCGCGCGCCGACAGCAGAGTGGTGGTGCGCGTGTTAATGAACGGGTTGAAATAAGCGCCGGGATTGCGCAGCAGGGAGCGGGAGGGAAGGGGGATCGACTCTAGATCAGCCATAGCGGGAGATGGGGCAGCGGTGTCTTCGGGGGCGACCACGCCTGATTCCGGGCCGGGGACGCATCCGCCGCGAAGAAGCGCGTCCGCGAGCGCGGAGAAGGCTTCCTCGCCGTCGCCTACCACGCCGTAGTCCGCGCCGAGCGCGCGCAGTATGCCGGGGTCGCACGAGACGTGAGGCCCACCGACCACGATGGGCGCGTCCAGCCTCTTTCTAAGCGCTGAGATGAGCTTGCGCGCCTCGCCTAGCGCCGGGGTGGTAACGCTCACTCCTGCCAGCCTCGGCCTGCGGGATGCTATCAGGTCCGCCAATTCCTCATCGCTTCCGGCGTCCACCTGACCGTCGAATATTTCCACGCCGAAACCGCGCGCGGACAGCGACGCCGCTATCGAGCACAGCCCTAGAGGCGGGTAATAAAGATAGTAACCCGCCTGCTTTGCCCGCTTTCCGCCGGCGCTGTTCATCTCCGAAAAATCGTATCCCGGAACAGCCAAAGCCACGTCTGGAAACGCCATGAATTCATTATAGCAACATCTTCTATTAATGTATAACCCGGAGAATCGCAAATTTGAACCCGGATTAACAGATGGTGAATATGACTACGGAAAGACACCTCTGGGTTTTCAGCAATTATTATTGGGCGTTTGCATAAGCTTGTGTTATCGACTATATTGTTGATACTCGATTCGCAAATGCGGTTGGGCATATTTGAAACAGGGTGTATTATGCTAAACTTGGTTTATTGACTTTTATTCTTATTAGTCATATAAAAAGAAGTCAACAACTGGGGGTGAATGAGGGTGGAAAACAAAGAAAATGAAACGATAAGTCTTTTATATTCAAATCGAATTAGAATACACTATGCATTTGGAGAATTCTTGCTGGATTTTGGCATGGAAACGCCAGAAAACGATGAGCCTGAATATGATGTCAGAATAGTATTGACTCCGTTCATTATGAAAACCCTACGCGATCATTTGAGCAAAGTTATTGAGGACTACGAAAAAGATTTTGCTATAATTAAAGAACCGCCAGCCCCAAAAAGGGGAGTGAAGAAAGCGAAGAAATAGTTCAGGAGATACAAATGACTCCGTTAGCGCAGCAAACATTCAAAAAAAGATCAGCAAACGTGACCGATTATTATTCAACCCCCGGGATTGTTTATCGTCGTAAGAGAATAAGTTCGGAAAGCAGAAAATATAGAAGGCTTGTCTCTCAGATAATTCAAAACAAGGAAAAGCATGATTTGTTAGAGCCAATTATTGTTGAAATCGAAAGTTTTTCTGATGGGGTTATCGTGTGTTTTAATAGCGTCAATATAGTTGGACAAGGAAGAGACGAGAAAGAAGCGCTGCAGGATTTTTATAATGAATTGGTTGGCACATTCGCTTATCTTTCAAAATTCAAAGAAAGCGATTTGCAACCCGACGCGGCATTTCAAATGGATGAATTAGGAAAAATATTACCGACCGATAGATTGAAAATTTAAAATTACAACACAGCGCCATGCCAGCTATAAAAAACAAAGACGCTAAAAAGAATGTTGAAAAAAAGGGATTCGTCAATGTTCCCTGCGATGATCATCATAAACTAGTTTTTTACTTTGATGGAAAACCGACATCTCTGTACTTGAAAATATCACACAGCAACGACGATGTGGCAGATATCGCTATTAGAACTATGTCCATGACAACGAGATTGAAGCAAAGCAAGGTGAAAGATTTGCTAAGTTGTCCTTTTTCTGAAAAAAACATGATTGATCATTATGAGCAGTTAGTTCGAGAACATCAAATCAATGTTGATTCCGGCGCAAAAAGCCACGTCGTTTGCGCACAAAAGATATGCGTGAACCCCTTTTCAAAACGACAACGAACAAATAGAATGAATCATGCAAACTTTCAAAGACAAACAGCAACAGTTTTTCAAGTGGGATCACCTGCCGGA
>JAKQBV010000487.1 GCA_029573925.1 bacterium | reverse complement strand
CGTGGGAAGGAAATTTTTTTCGGGTCGCCAGCAGCCGCCGCGCGCTGAATTGCCGGGCCGCCGGGATATCCGAGACCGAGAGCGCGCGCCACTTTGTCGAACGCCTCCCCAGCCGCGTCGTCCACCGTAGTTCCAAGCGGCTCGTAATCGCCCATCCCCGCCACGTAGATAATCTCCGTATGACCGCCGGACACCAGAAGGCAGACAGCGGGGAAATCCGCGCCCGCGCCGCCGATGCAGTTCGCCAACAGATGCCCTTCAAGATGGCTGACTCCCACCGCAGGGATGCCCAGCGAGTGAGACAACGCGCGCGCCGCCGATATCCCCACCAGCAGGCTCACCGCAAGCCCCGGCCCGGTCGTCACAGCTATCAGGTCGATATCTCCGAACCCGGCCCCGGCTTCCTCAAGCGCCGCCGATATTATGTGGTTCACCGCCTCGACGTGCTTCCTCGCCGCTATCTCCGGAACCACTCCTCCGAACCGCGCGTGTATCTTCTCCTGAGACGCCACCACGTTCGACAAAAGCTTGTCTGGCCCGTCCAGAACAGCCGCCGATGTCTCGTCGCAGGATGTCTCTATTCCAAGCGTATAAAAATGTTTTTCCATATCTTCCGCAAGCCCTCAGTCGTCTATCAACTTCAATTTGACATCCAATTCGATGCGCGCCTCGAAAAGACGTCTCCACGGCAGACAGGCGTGTATCCGGGCGGTCGCTACGTCTGCCGACAGCGCGCGCGGGCCTCCTGCAAAAACCTTTGCCGCGCCTCCCGCAAACGCCATCTCCAACGTCTTTCCGAACCTCGATTCCATCCTTTTGTTCAAAGCCCGCCTGACTTCTTCAGTGTATTTCATGTCCATAGGACTTTCCAGTCTCCGGACAAGTTCGCCGCGCGCGAACGCCGAAAAAACGTAGTCTTCCGCCAGCCTGTCGAGCATGAACCGAGCGCGGGCCACGGCGCGGCTGTTCGCGCTCGCGCCGCCCATCGGAACCTCTCCGGCTCCAGCCGCCGCGAGCGCGGTCTGCGCCACAACCGTTCCAGACGAGTTCGACGCTGTGTTCCATCCGGCATATCCGGCCAGCCTGAAGAAAAGCTTCTTTTTCAGAAGAGCCTCCACCAGCGCCGGGGACGACCCGTTGATTTGCAGAGCGTCAACAACGCCGACCGCGCGCCCCGCGCGCGCATGTCTGACGATTTTTTCCATCAAAGCGCGCGGGAATTCATCCTGAGCGGCCCGCCCGCCTCTGAGTTGCGCGAGAAACAAATCTTCCGCGCCGCGAGACACGGCGGGCAATAAAACAACGTCGGTGTCCCCCGCCGAATCCGCCTCGACTCCCCCGGCGCACATTATCTGTCTCTTGATATTCTCTCCGATCGGTCCCGGCTCGTACAAAGGAACGATTTCCATGTCCTTGCGGGAACAGTCGATAAAGAACTTCAGAGGCGCGCGCGCGCGCCGCAAGAAACATCTTGCGAGCATAATCTGAGCCAGTTCGTCCGCGCCCGTAAGAACCGCCGCGCGGTCGCCGCCCGCCGCCCTTGCCGCCGTTTCGAGGGCCTCAAGCTCCGCAGCGTTCGGGTTGCCCGCAGCGGTGTCCTCTTTGCCAAGCGCGAAAAAGTCCAGCGCTCCTTCGGCGGCCCACTCAATGAGCGTCGCGTTTATCTTGAAATTTCTTTCGCGTCCGGGCCGCGCGGCGGCTACCGCCTTTGTATCCGCGCCACGCATCTGCTCGCTCCAGCGTTTGAAAGACTCCGAATCAGCCGCTGTCGTCGCGTCGCGCGGAATCACTCCGAACGCGTATATTTCTAAATCAGAATGTTTCTTTTTGAGTTTCTTAACAAACGACAGGTTGCGCTCCGCATCCCTGAGAGAAGTTGCGGGAGAGCGGGAGGCGACGAGTCCGCCGTAAGCCAGCATATCGGTCGATAGGATAACGCGGCGAACGCCTGCGCGCAGCGCCTCTTCGAGCCAACCTCGAACCGCTGGAATGTCAGCCGGACGGCGCAACGAGCCTAGTAAGCTTAGAGGTGGCCGGACGACGGATACACCCGCAGAAGCGGACATCCTTTCAGGCATGTCCGTGTTGGCCGGACGGCTGTCCAGCGGAACAAGGAACGTCCGCTCAGCCATCCGCTCCGCTCCTGATTACGGCAATGCCGAAAAGCGCGGCCCCCGCGACTATAAAAATGTCAGCCGCATTGAACGCCGGCCAGTAGTAGTTTCCCCAGTGCGCCAGTATGAAGTCGAACACGTGGCCGATGCGAAGCCTGTCGATGATATTGCCCGCCGCTCCGCCGAACAGCAGCCCCGCGCCGACGGTTCCCGCCGCGCCTCCGCCAAGCCCCGTCCTCACATAGACGACAGCTAGAACAACAACCGCCGCAGCCTGCAGCCCCAAAGCCAGCCACGGGACTCCGTTGAACATGCCGAACGCCACGCCCGTGTTGTGCGATTGAATCACCGATAGGAATCCGGGGATTAAAACGAGGTCTTCACCGCCGCGCGACTCCATGAAACCATTAATCGCCAGCTTGGAAGCCTGATCGACGACCAGCGCGACGGCACAAATAGCCGCCGCCGCCCGTTTGGTATTGAGAATTTTTTTCATAACAGAGCCGCCGGCCCGGCCATCGCGCCTCTATTCGACGGCCTTCTCAGCGATGTAATAATTGTAGCTTTTGAGCTGCAACTCCCTGCCAAGTTTCTGCGCGTTCGCCTTGTCCGTGAACGCCCCCAACTGCACCCTGTATTTTGTCACTCCGTCGTAATCGACCTTGCCGACGAATACTTCAAGACCGTACTCGTCGATAAGGTTTTTTTTCATCCGGTCGGCGTTTTCTTTCGAGTCATAGACGCCCAGTTGAAGCACATAAATCGTTTTTCCCGACGTCTGAGGTTTCGGAGTCTCCAAAGCGGCCTTTTTTTCAGCCTTATCTTCCATGTCGGCAGCTTCCGGCTGGAGAGAAGGAGCGGGCTTGCGGGGCGGCTCGTATTGAGCGGCCCGTTCCGGCTCGTCCTCGCCCCCGGAAGTTTTTCGGTCATCAGGCGGTTTTGCGGAATCCTGATTGTCCGACGGCCTCTCTGCTACGATTTCCACCTGAGTCTTTTCAGGGATATCCGTCTTGTCCGCCGCGTCTTTTTTCGAGGCGTCAGCC
The DNA here is from genome assembly GCA_029573925.1 of bacterium. Taxonomy (GTDB): domain Bacteria; phylum UBP15; class UBA6099; order UBA6099; family UBA6099; genus UBA6099. The sequence continues at coordinate 3,538 of JAKQBV010000487.1, read as the reverse complement.
GCCCGGTCGGAGTAGCCCCTCCTCTGCGCGTCCGTTGCGGCTAATGGCAAATCCACCGGCGAGTCCGAATCCATAGTCGATATTTCGCCGATTTCCGTCGAGTTTTTATTCACGATTTTTCCGGCGATAAAATTGCCGAGAAACCAAGCGCCCGCGCCGACCACAATCACCCCTGCTGCGATTATCGCCCAGAAGTAATCCTTTCTCGGCAACTGCCCGACTTCTTCGGGCGCGTCTTTAGGTGTCCTGTCCATCAAGCCGACCTCTTTTCCCTGCGAAACCGAGACGCCCGGCCCCGCCCATAATATAGTGTCCGCGCTCGGAGCTTAAAAGTGTCCGCCGCAAGCCTGTGTCCGCGCGCCTGTCAAACCTTTCCGCCCAGCATCGCTATCCGGGCGTCGAGCTTTTCCAGATCGCTCTTCATCCCGGCAAGCCGCTCTTTTTCCCTGCTCACTATCTCCTCAGGAGCGTTGTTGACGAACTGTTCATTGCCAAGTTTCGATTCTGACTTAGAGATATCGACGAGAACTTTTTCCCTGTTTTTCCTTAGTCTCGCGGACTCCGCTTCGAGCACGTCGGCAGCCACCGGGACGAATATTTCCACGCCCCCGGCGATGCCGCTCATAGCGGATACGCCTTCGGCGAGAGGCTTGTCCACCAAGATTTCGCCCGCTCCCGCCATGTCCCTTATAAACCGCGCCTCGGATTCGAGCAAGCGCGCGCGCCCGCCAGTCTCATCGTGCGTTATCAGCGTCACCGGCAGCTTTTCAGACGGCGGCAGGTTCAGCCCGGCCCTGATGTCCCGAATCCGGCGCACCACATCCTGCAACAGCGTCACGGCCTCTTCAGCTCCCGCGTCAATCTTCCAGTCGTCCTCAGGCCATCCCGCGTCCAGTATCGTCCCGTCCACGCCCGGCAGCTTGCTCCATATTTCCTCGGTGATGTGGGGAATGTAGGGATGCAGCATGACGAGGATTCTGCGGAGCGTATGGTGCAAAACCGAGGACACCGCGCCGACCGTCTCGGCGTCGCCCTCTCGCAACGGGCGTTTGGCCAGCTCAATATACCAATCGCAGAAATCCCTCCACATCAGGTCGTATATCTTCTGCGCCGCCTCGTTCAGGTCGTATGACTCAATTAGCTCGGACACCTCTTTGACGACCGACGCCGCCCGCGAAAGCATCCATCTGTCCTTCAAGTCCAGTTTCGCCGAATTCAGTTCCGAGGCCGCTATTCCCGGCGCGTCCGGCGCCATCATAAGGATGAACCTCGCCGTGTTCCACAGCTTGTTGCAAAACCCGGCCCCGATCTTAAATCTATCGGCGGACACGTTCACGTCCTGCCCCATAGAACCAAGATACAGGAAGGTGAACCTCATCGCGTCCGCGCCGAACTCGTCTATTATTTCCATCGGGTCTATCACGTTGCCCGAACTCTTGCTCATCTTCTTTCCGGTCTCATCCCTTATCAGCCCGTGTATGAACACATCCCCGAAAGGAACGTCTCCGCCGAACTTCAGTCCGAAGAACATCATCCTCGCCACCCAGAAGAAGATGATGTCGAACCCGGTCACCAGAACAGATGTCGGATAGTATGCTTTCAGGTCGGCGGTCTTATTCGGCCAGCCCAGCGTCGAAAGCGGCCACAATCCGGAACTGAACCATGTGTCCAGCACGTCGCTCTGCTGAGCAATTTCTTTCGAGCCGCACTTAGGGCACGCGTCGATGTCTTCTATCGAGCATGAGCGCGCACCGCACGACCCGCAGTCCCACACCGGTATCCGGTGTCCCCACCACAACTGCCTTGATATGCACCAGTCCCGGATGTTCTCCAACCAGTCTAGGTACACCTTCGTCCAACGCTCCGGCACAAAACGAGTCCGGCCGTCCTTCACCGCGTCCATCGCCGGCCCCGCAAGCTCCTTCATCCTCACGAACCATTGCAAGCTCAGGTACGGCTCAACCGCGCTCTGACACCTGTAGCAGTGGCCCACCGAGTGCTTGTACGGCTCCTTCTTTATGAACAATCCTGCGGCCTCGAGGTCCGCGATTATCTTCTCCCTCGCCTCGAACCTGTCCATCCCCGCGTACGCCGGATAGTCGTCGGAAATCTTTCCGTCCTCCGTCAACATCACATATTCCGGCAGTCCATGCGCCCGCCCTATCTCAAAGTCGTTCGGGTCGTGCGCCGGGGTTATCTTCAGCGCCCCGGAGCCGAACTCCAAGTCCACATACGGGTCGCAGATTATCGGTATCTCGCGGCCCACCAGCGGCAGCACGCACGTCTTCCCGTGATATTTCTTGTATCTCTCGTCGTCCGGATGCACCGCCACCGCCGAGTCGCCGAGCAGCGTCTCCGGCCTCGTGGTCGCTATCTCCAGCGCGTAGTCCTCGCCCTTCACAGGGTACTTTATGTGGTAGAAGAAACCATCCTCCTCCACATGCTCCACCTCTATGTCGGACAAAGCGGTCTTGTGGAACGGACACCAGTTGATTATCCGGCTGTCCTGATAAATAAGCCCCTCGTCGAACAACTGCTTGAACGCCGTGCGAACGGCGAGCGAGCACTGCTCGTCCAAAGTGAACCTCTCCCGCTTCCAGTCCACTCCCGCTCCCATACGCGTTATCTGATTTTTAATGTTGGCATGGTATTCGTCCTTCCATGCCCACACTCGCTCGACGAACTTCTCCCGCCCCAGCTTATGCCGGTCAAGGCCCTCCTTGTCGAGCTTCACCTCGACCACGTTCTGGGTGGCGATGCCCGCGTGGTCCGTCCCCGGAACCCACAACGCGTCCCTGCCCCGCAGAAAATTGAATCTCAGAAGAACGTCCTGAAGCGTCATATTCAGGGCATGGCCCATGTGTAGCTTGCCCGTTACGTTCGGCGGCGGGATAACCATCGAGAAACTCTTTGCGCCATTGACCGGCGGGCGAGAGAACACTCCCTCCCGCTCCCAATATTCCCTCCACACAGGCTCGTAAGCCGATGGGTCGAACCGTTTTGAAAGCTCCGATTCCGGGGCAGCTCCGGAGCTTTCTCCGGGCGCGTTGTCATTTTTTCGCACTTTTTCCGCCTCCGCGTGACGCCGCATTATTCTTTCCGCCGCCGCCTTTTCCGCCCGCCCTCTTGAGCGTGGCTTCCAACGCCTGCTCGACGTGATCCACAAAGAGCGCCTCTAGCTTCCTGCGCACGTTCGGTTGTATCTCGTAATAATCCTTTTCGTTCTCCACCGGCAGGATGATCTTCGTTATCCCCGCCCGGTGCGCCGCAAAAACCTTTTCTTTTATGCCGCCCACAGGCAGCGCCCTGCCCCTCAGCGTTATCTCTCCAGTCATCGCCACGTTCCTGTCCACCGGCCTGCCGGATAACGCTGATATCAGCGACACCGCCAGCGCTATCCCCGCCGACGGCCCGTCCTTCGGTATCGCCCCCTCCGGCACGTGCAGATGTATGTCCGTGTTCTTGAAATAATCCGTGCCCAGATTCAGCCCTTCCGAATGCGCCCGCGCATAGCTCAACGCCGCCTGCGCCGACTCCT
>JAKQBV010000129.1 GCA_029573925.1 bacterium | reverse complement strand
CCCTTTCGGTTTCATGGCGACTTCTTTGGGCAGGCCTTTGAGCGGCCCTTCCCGGTGAGTCATCTGCTCGTGACGTTCTTTTTCGGCTTTTATGAATTGATAATTTTTCTTAAACTGCGTGTTCTGCGGGTCCCGTTTTATCACCTGCTCCATTTCGCGGATGGCGTCGTCGAACCTGCCGACTTTGTAGTAAGCGTAAGCGAGATTGTTTCTGGGGAGCGCGTAGTCGGGAGCGATTTTCACAGCCTGCTCGTGGAATTTCACGGCGGTGGCAAAGTCGCCTCTTTCGGTGTAGACGTTGCCGAGGTTGATGTGGGCGGTAAGCAATTCCGGGTCGAGTTCGAGAGCGCGCCGGAGTTCTGTTTCCGCTTCGGCAAAGTTCCTGAGCAGATAATGGGTCTGGCCGATATTGTTGTGGATGATGGATATGTCCGGACTTTCGGGCGGAGTAAGTTCGAGGGCTTTTCTGAAAGATTCGATGGATTTTGCGTAGTCGTTTTTCGCGTTGTAGGCGACGCCGAGGCCTGAGTGTGCGGCGGCGAGTGTGGGGTCAAGCTCGACTGCGCGGGCAAGGGTTGCGACGGCGTCGTCGAATTTTCCCATGTCCAACTGGATGAGGCCCAATTCGTTTTTGAAGAAGGCGTTTGAGGGTTCGAGTTCGATGGCGCGGGAAATCTGGGCGGCGGCTTCGTCGAGCAGGCCGTCTTCGTGAAGTTCTACGCCGCGTTTAAATAAGTCCGTAGCGGACTGTGCCGAGGCTCCGGCGGCGGACGCCAGATAAAAAACGGCTGCGGCGAGCGCCGCAAAAGCCGCCCTCGTTATCTTTGTCCCGGTCTTATCTCTCATCTGCGCACCTCTGTCGGCGAGTGTGTTTTTCGGAACCGGGCGTCAAGCCCGGAGCGCGACCGCGCGATCCGGCGGACGCCGTTTTCATTAAGAAATCAACCTTCTTACATTACAATACTCAGATTATTATTTCAAGTTCTCAAGCTCGCGCCGCGCCGTCGCGGCTCCGTCGCTGACCGAGTTCGCATCGATGCCCTTGCGATACCATTCGGCTGCGGCCCCGGCGTCTTTGTATATGTCGCGGTGTATCCGCGCGATGTAAACGAAACTGATCGAATTGTCCGGCTTGGCGTCTATCGACTTTTTATAGTAGTCGATGGCGCGGTCGAAATCGCCTTTTTCCTCGCAGACTTTTGCGACCTGAATCTGCAGGTCGAACTTGTCAGGTAGCAGCGCGGCGGCGGCTCCGAGATATTTGAGGGCCTCGGCCAGTTTTCCCATCTGGTAGTACGCGTCGCCTGTCTTATAAAGCAGCGCGGTGTCGGTCTTGTTGGACTCCAAGACATCGAAGGCTTCGGTGTAGAACCTGACGGCGTCGGCGAATCTGCCCTTGCCGTATCTTTCGTTGCCTATATACACGAGGGTTTTGGAGAAGCTGCGGCGGGCGTCGATATCGCCGGGCCTGAGTTGATAGTATTTGCGGTACTCTTCTGCGGCTTTCCAGTAGTTTGCCCCGGCGAAGTGGATATCGGCGAGTTCCTTGCGCGGGGCCGGGTAGTCAGGCCGTTCGGCGAGGACTTCGGCGAGGAGGATGTGAGCGTCGCGGGAGCGGCCTTCGCCGCGTCTAGCTTTGGCGAGGGCGGTTTTGCATAGGCTCCGGGGGATGGGCATTTCGACGCAGGTTTCGAGCCGGGCGGTTGCGGCGTCCGTTCTGCCCGCCGCTCTCATGACTTCGCTCTGGCCGTACTGCCAAAGTTCGGGCATGACTCTTATAAACAGCGCGAAGGCGAGAAGCATCGCGCCGAAAGTCGCCGCCGCCACCGCCGCCCAAGACGGGATGTCGAAATCGAAAAGGTTGCTGCCGGACGGGAACGCGGCGGCTCCTCTGAAGAGCAACAGGCCGCCCGCGAAAGCGAAGGCCGCGCCGGGGCCTAGAATAAAAGCGAAGAAGATTAGTCCGGGGGCTTGGCCTGAGCCTGCCGGAGCGCGCTCAGGAGACGCTTCGGGCGCTGCGCCGGGCGCGATGTCTTTCCGGCTCTCCGCCAGCAGAAGCGGCGCGAAGCCATCCGGCAACAGAGGCTCGCGGGCTTCGAGATAAACGGCGTACCCCTCTGCGCCGAGACCTGAAGCGGCGTTCCAATGCCTGACGCCGAGCAGGGCCGCTCCGGCTCCGAGAAGCGCGACCGCGACCGCCGCGACTTGTATGAGAGACACGATTTTTTTCGGCAGCGCGGCAAGAACCAGACACGCGACGAGCGCGGCGGCCGCGACGATTCCCGCCGTCGCTTTAGGCAGCATGTCCGCCCTGTCCGCGAAGAGGAACACGGCCGGGAGCCGCCACGCCGACAGCGGTTCGCCCTCAAACAGATAGAACCACGGAACGATCAGGGAAACGGCGGTCAGCGCGGCTCCGGCCCCGAACAGGATGTACGGGCGGGTTTTCGTGGCGAGCCGTTTCAGCTTGCCCTTGTCTTCCCCGGCGCTTGCGATTCCCAGCTCTAGCAGTTCCGCTTCGGTGAAAGCGCGTTCGAACCTGTCCTGTTTTTCAACCGCCGGAGAGCCTGTCTTCGGAGCGTCTTTTTTCGCCGGAGTCTGATCCGCCTCGTGGAATCCGTCGGCGGAGAACCCAAGCCCGGTCGGCGGCCCCGCAGCCCGGCTCTTTTTGAACTGATCGGGGTCTTCGATGACTTCCATGCCGCCGAAATCGCCCGCGTCGAACGGTATTCCGGCTTCGGTCGAATAAACGTCGTCGTATCCGAGCTTCGACTTGGGGGCGGCGGGTTTCAGAGTCGTGGAGTCCGCGCTCTCCATCTTAGAGCCGCATTTGTTGCAGAACTTCACGCCGTCGGGCGGCAGGTTTCCGCAATTGAGGCAGATAGACATAATCGGTTCCTTGGCGAACGGGCGCGCGCCAATTGGCTCACATTTTCAGCAATTCGGCTGAAATCGAAGAAAGGGATGAGATAAGAGGCGAACCGAGCGAGAACGAGGGAGCATACTGTTTCGTATGTGACCGAGTTCGAGTCGATGATTCAACGACGTGGATCGCCCTTTATTCGATTTCCCGGATTTTTCTCATGAAAAATCCGGTTTAGATATGTTTTACCAGTTGCGGCCCATAAATTAAAGCCGCAAACACAGCAAGCCACGCGAACACTGCGGACACTATGACCGGGTCGGAGAGGATAGCCTGAAGGTGCTCGCGGGTTCTGTCCGCGCTCCGGGCCAGCAAATAGTATCTCCAGACGGCGAGCGCGACGAATGGCGCTGTGGCCCAAAGAAAACTCGTGCCGTATTTCTCGACGCCGACGCCTGAAAAACTGTAGGCGGCGTAAACCGCGACGGTGGCCGCGCCGAGAGCGCGGAATAAAAGTTCCTCCGCCGCAGAAGGCCGCTCGGCCGCCGCGTCCATGTATATCCTCTTGCCCGCCACAACGTACGCCGCCAGCAGAAACGCCTCCGGATAAACCCAAGCGGAGACCCTGACGTCTATTGCGGCGGCTCCCGCTAGCATGCGCAGTATCATTCCGGCGGCGATGGCGACGACTCCCGCCGCGCGCATCCTTTTTAGGAAGAAATTGTACGCCAGCATCAAAGCGGCATACGCGGCGAGCATGACCGCGTAGCCGTCGCCTATGCAGGCGGCGACCACCGCCGCGACCGCCGCCGCCCCGGCTGCCGCTACCGTCATGCCCCTGCGGCTTATCCTGCCCGCCGCGTATGGTCGGTTCTTTTTGACCGCGTCCGCGCGGTCCTGCCCGACGTCCACAAGATCGTTGACGACGTAGATGAACCCGACGGCGAAACAGAACCCGGCGAAAGCCGCCGCCGCGACCATCGCAGAACTCGCTTCGAGCATGCCTCCGGAAAAGAACAACGGAGCGCCCACCAACAGGTTTTTCACCCAGTGCGCCGGCCTGAAAGTCTTAATGTAATCAACTGCCGCCATTTGCAGTAAATCCGCCGGATATCCCGACTCGTGACGCAGGCTAAAAGGCTCTTCCACCCTGCGTCCATTTCCGTGAAAGCATATCACATTGCGCCGCGCGGGAGAAGCGAACCGAGGCGAAGCGCGCCCGTCCGCGCTGTGCTATAATTGCGGGATACCGGCGAAACGCCGGCGGAGACGGCATGAGCGGCGGAACCCTAAAACAAAATCGCGGCGGCGCGTCGAGGATTTTTCTCGCCGCCTTCTTCATATTTTGGACAGCCCTCTATGCGTCAATCGCCAGAGGCTGGTTGCCGAACGGCGACCCGGCGGCGTACTTCCTCGTCGCCGCTTCGATTGTGGAGAACCGTTCGCTCGGCATGAGCGAAAAAAGCCCGGTCGTTCCCCTTGAACAGGGGCCGGACGGCAAATTTTACTCCAAGTTCGGCGTCGGACAGTCCCTGCTGGAAGCTCCGTTCTACGCCGTCGGCAAAGCGCTGGCCCCGCGCGGAGCCGAGCCTGTCCACAGGTTCTACTTCGTCTATTTCGTCTCTGTTATGAGCGTGCCGATCATATCCGCGCTGGGGATCGTCCTTTTCTTTCTTCTTGCTCTGGAGCTTGGTTACGGCGTCAAAGCGTCGGCGGTTTGCGCGTTCCTGCTCGGCCTAGCGACGATGATGATGCCCTACGCGCGGTTCGGGTTCAGCGAGCCGCTGCAAGCCTGCATGATAACGGGTTGCGCGCTGTTCGCGGCGCGCGCGCGGGGCCGGGAGGGAGTCGGCGCGGGGGCCGCCGCCGCCGCAGGCGCTTTCATCGGAGCCGCCGCCCTCGCGAAATCCGCAAACCTTCTCTTCGTCCCCATATTCGCGCTCTATCTGTTGTTCTCCGCAGGCCCGCGCCGCGCCGGTTTCATGCGCGCCACCGCTTTCTGCGCCTCCGCCTCCGTATTCGCCGCCGTCATCCTGTTTCTGAACGACATCAGGTTCGGCTCCCCTTTCGCCCTCGGATACGACGCGGGCAGGGACGCCGCGTTCGGGTTCAACGTCTCCCCTCTGTCCGGCCTGTACGGATTGCTATTCAGCCCCGGTAAAAGCGTCTTCCTGTACGCGCCGATCCTCCTCGCTTCCGTGGCGGCGGCGGGAGCCTTTCACAGGGAGCGCCGCGCGGAAAGCTTCCTCGTATGGGCCGCGTCTGCCGCCGCCTTCCTCCTCTACTCCCGCTGGTGGGCGTGGCACGGCGACTGGGCTTGGGGGCCGAGGCTGATCGTCCCCGTCGTCCCCCTTATGGCGCTTCCGCTGCTGCCCCTCGTCAGAGGCTTCTCCGCGCTGCGCCCCTCCGCTAAGACATCCCTCGCCGCGCTCGCCGCGCTCTCCTTCTTCATCCAGATACTCGGCTCCACCGTGAATTTCCACGAATACATATTACAGACCCGCATGCTCGAACCGCGATGGATGAAAGATATTCCGGAGCGCGCGGGAATGAGGGACGAAATGCTCGCGTTGCACTTCGCCCCTGAGTTCTCGCCTGTCGCCGGCCACTGGTGGCTGCTGAAACACGCCGCGCTCGATCGCGGCCTTCCGGCTGACGAGTTGAGGGAGCGGATGTTGAAAGATTTCCCGTGGCGCGGCCTGATGGCTTACGCGCCCCCGCCCCGCCCGGAAACTGCCGCCGGCTTCGATTACTGGTGGCTGCATTTCCCAAGATTCTTTCCCGGTTCGGCGGACTGGACGCGGCCACTGCTCGCTTTCCTCGCCTCGCTCGCCGCGGCGGCCTTCGCTGTTTCCGTCTTAGCGCTGTTTCTCAAACGCAAACATTCCGCTCCGGAGGCGTCCCCTGATGAATGACAGACAAAGAGAGATTCTGCGATTCGGAAGAGAATATCTAGACGCGTGCGCAAGAATCGAGCAACGCGACAACGGAGAAGAGCTTGTGCTTGTTCCCGACGACGACAGGCTGTGGAAAAAACAGCCGCAGCCGCTGTCGGCGGCTCCGATGGCGGGGCGCATGTTCCTGCGGCGGACAGTCCTTGAAATGACCCGCGCCGCCGCCGAGTCCGTCATAGACGCCTTCGGCCCGGATTACAGGCTGCTCCTCATCGACGCCTACCGCCCGCCCCATGTACAGAGAATATGCTTTTCGCTTGTAAGCGCCTACTTTAAGTTTTTCGGCCCCCGCATGGATTCCGAAGACGACCTAGCCGCCTTCGTCAATTCGTTCTCCGCGGATCCGAGATACGGCGGCCACCCATGCGGCGCGGCTGTGGACGCCTCCCTGTGGGACATCCGGAACAACCGCCGCGCTGACTTCGGCGGCGACTCATTCAAAACCATCTTCGTTGATTCCAAAGGCGACGCCGCCGACGGCGGCCCGCAAACCGATGAATTAAGAGAGAAGTTCGCCGATTGCTTCACACAACACGGATTCAAGAAGACGCCTTGCGAATGGTGGCATTTCTCTTACGGCGACTGCGAATGGGCGCAGCTCGGCGGGCATCCCGCCACCCTTTACTCAGCCGTCCCTTGGAGTCTCGATATGCTCTTCAGCGACACCGCCCGCCCCCGCCTCGCTTAACCGGCTTGTAAACCCCAAGCAAAAAACATCTATGTCATTTGAAAAAGTTTTGGAGCAGAGTAAAAGCGTCTATCATTTCGAGTCCGATGAAGACGCAGACGACGGAAAACGCGCGTCTTAGAATGTCTGGGTTCACTCGCGAGGATATGGACACGCCGAGGCGCGCGCCGAGTATGGCCGCCGGAACCATCGCCGCGCATATCGCTATGTTCACGTACCCGACCATTAACGGAGCTTCCATCTCCAATGGCGACGCTAGAATAAACCTGATCGAGCCGGCCGCCGCAGTGAATATTATCAGCAACGTCGATTCTCCCACGCATTTCGTGATGGGACTTCGGGTGAGGAAATACAGGGCGGGCACTATGATCACTCCGCCTCCTCCTCCCACAAAACCGGACAACACGCCTGACACAAGTCCGACAAGCAGCAGAGGCATGGCGGAAATTCTTGCCTCGTTGTCCGAGCCGCCGCCGTCGCAAGTCCGCCGCTTGTCTTTTCCAAACACCATCTGAATCGCTATTATGAAAAGAAAAACGGCGTACGCGGCCTTAATCGACTCTCCATGAACAATCAGCGCAAAGTGAGAGCCTGCGGCCGCCCCGGCCACGCTGCCGGGAACCAGCCACTTAAGCGCGCCGGGGATATAGTTGCCTTTGCGAAAATGACCGAGGCCGCCCGACATGGCGGTGAAAACAATCATCGCAAGACTCGTTGCCACCGCGCTCTTCACCGCAAAATCCGCGTCTATGGATGAAAGAGAGTAATAATAAAAAACCGCAGGCATGAACACTATGCCGCCGCCCACGCCGAGCAGCGAGGCTATCGTGCCCGCGAAAAGGCCGACCGCCGCGAACGCTATGAATGTTTGAGACTCCAAGAGATTAGTCCGTCGGACGCGATTCGCCGCCGGGGAACATCGTTTCCGCGACGTCCGCCAGTTGCAATTCGGCAAGCTTGCGCGGGCGCGCCCTGCCCTCCCGGTCAAGCTCCCTCACCGTGTAGTATTCCCGCAGCATATATTCCAAGTCCGGAGACTCCTTCTTTTTCATTTCGGCGGCGCTCAGCTTTTTGGTGAACAGCAGCCTGCCAAGCCCCTTCACCACGTTTTTCTGCACCGGGATTATCCTGCCGACAGCGGCGTTGGCGACGGTTTTGACGAACGGCAACGGCGGAGGGCTGAACGACGTCATCGTCGCCACCACTTTGTCCAGCCCTGTCGGCGAGCCTTCGAGGTGCGGCTTCAGCGCGCGGGGCGACACCTTGTCGTCCGCCGCCGTCATTCCCGCCATGTTGCAGAATGCCCGTTGCAGATGCCATCCTCTTTCGCCAATCGCCACAAGATCGGCCATGCTCCAGCCAAACCCGGTCGCCGCGTTCAACGCCGGAAGAACCTCCCTCTTCATCGACAGAGGCCAGATGACGAACATGCACATCACGGCCGAGCCGGCCACCATCCCCAGATTCTCGCTTCCCGCCACCATCTCCGCCTTGCCCTTGCTCGAAATGGTTTCGTAGCCGCCCGTCACGCCGAATTCCGGATAGGTGTAAACGCCCATCTCAGCCACAAGGTCGGCGTGGGTGATGTGGCACGCTCCGCGCGGCGAAGTCGCGTACGCGAGCGCCAGCCCGTGATAGGCGCGCGGATCGTGCATCGGGGCTTCAAGCCCTTTCGCGTGCACCCCGAACTCCTCTGAGCCTTTTCCTATCTTTTCGCTCATTCGCTTCACGCCATCCGCCAAAAGAGCGCCGGGGCCTTCGCGTCTCGCCGTCAACTCCAGCAGTTCGAGCGTCTGATCCGCCGCGCCCCATTTCAGCTCGCGCCCCCCCGTCTCTTCGTCGCCAATCAGCCCGGACTCGTAACACTCCCTCAGAAACGCTATCGACGAACCCGCCGATATTGTGTCCATCCCAAGCTCGTTGCAAAGCTCGTTCGCCGCCGTCACCGCCTCTATGTCGTCCACAAGCTGCATCGTCCCCATCGAAGCGACCGTCTCGTATTCCGGCCCGACCGCGTTCTCTCTCGCGTACGGCCCGTCCGGGATCGTCACCACCCGCTTGCACCCTATCGGACACGCGTAGCACGACTTCGTTCCGGACAATATCGTTTCAGCAACGGATATCCCGTTCAGCTTGTCTGAGCCTTCCTCCCAGTCAGCCACCCGCCAGTTCTTCGTCGGCACGTCGCTGACCAGCATCCCAAGCTGCATAGTTCCGGCGGTCCCGTACGCGGAATACGATTTCGCCGTCACGTCCTCGGCGAGCGTCTTCAGAATTTTTTCCCTGACATCCATGAACTCCTGTTTTTCAGCAAGCTCCACCTGCGCTTTTCCCTTGACGGAGACCGCCTTCAGCTTTTTCGCGCCCATGACCGCGCCCAGCCCGGTTCGGCCCGCGAAGTTGTGGCTTCCCGCGATGACGCACGCGTATCTTACAAGGTTTTCGCCCGCAGGGCCGATGCAGGCCGTCCGGCAGTTCTTTTCTCCTCGCTCCTCGCTGATGGCCTTCATCGTATCCGTGCCTGTCTTTCCCCAGAGACCTTCCGCAGGGAGCAACTCCGCAGCGCCGTCTTTTATCCAAAGGTAAACTGGAGATGCGGCAGCCCCGGTTATGATAATCCCGTCGTACCCCGCGCGTTTCAACTCCGCTCCGAAGAACCCGCCCGCGCTCGACACTCCGAACCCGCCGGTAAGCGGCGACCTCGCGGCGACCTCGAACCTGCCGGACCCCGGCATCAGCGTCCCCGTCAACGGCCCCGTCATGAACACAATGGTGTTGTCCGCCCCTAACGGGTCCGCCGCGTACGCTTTCATGTCGAACAGTATCCTCGCCGCCAGCGCCGCCCCGCCCATGTATTTCTTGGCGTCCGCCTCCGACAACTCCCTGTCTTCGAGTTTCCCGTCCGTCAGATTGACATACAGCAGTTTTCCACAGTATCCGAACATGGCTCGCCTCGCTTCTTTTCACTCCCCGCTATTATAGCGCTTTGCCACAATGTTCATAAGCCCCCGCCGCGCCTCAAGACCTGCCTTGTCCATGTCTGCTCCGGGTTATATAATGTAATAAAAGCATTCGGGAGAGATGAAGATGCGATATAGAGTCAATCTGCAAAAAACAGATGAGGGATATTCAGTATCCTGTCCCGGCCTTCCCGGTTGCTGGTCGCAGGGAAAAACCGAAGAGGAAGCTCTTGAGAACATCAAAGATGCCATAGAAACATATCTGGCCGCTGTCGATGAGCTTGCTAAAGACAAGGAAAGCCGCTTTGTCGAGGTTGCGGTATAAGCATGCCCAAACTACCCGATGTATCCCATTCAAGAGCCGTGAATGCGTTTGAAAAAGCGGGGTTTCGAGTGATTCGACAGGGAAAACATATTTCCATGACGAACGGAGAGCGCATAATCATCATACCCCGAGCGAATCCGGTGGACGCCTTCACGATGGGCGGAATCATTAAAGACGCCGGAATGACTGTGGAAGAATTCAAGAAACTATTATAGATGACCGACTGAACAAGAATCTGCCGATTGCTTTCTAGCGCCCCGAACAGCCTCAATAGTAATACCATATCGTCCTGTATTTGCTTACGTCCTCGCCCGCTTTCTCCAGCCGCCTCAGATAGTCGTATATCGACACATCCGCATGCGTATACGTGTCCACCAGCGAGAGTTGTTTTTCCCACGGATGAAACTCGTACACCCGCCTGCCGTCCGGCAGTATCGCTATGATGTCGTGATGCTGCCGCGCGCGCAGATAGTTCTTTCCGAGACCCGGCACGTTGAACACCACCTCGTCCGTCCTCACCGTTCCGGGCATCAGCCGCGCCTCCTCCTTCTGCTCCTGCAACAGACGGGCTATCGGCGCTCGATAGTCGTCCGTTTCCTCCTTGCCCTTCGTGTTGAACGTGTAGTACGGGGCCACCCCTATCAGCCTCAACATCGATCTCAGCGCGCTCGCCTCGAACCGCCTCG